>JAQXZA010000103.1 GCA_029226955.1 Clostridia bacterium
CATATTTGTTCCTCCGTTCATAGGTTTCTTGTCAATTCCATTTTAACGGATTTTTAGCAAATATGCTCTACTTTTTTGAAAAAATTTTAAAAAGTTTTTTTGACTCTATTTGCTTACCCCAACATTTATTATAGAGCCAAAATATTTTTATACCTGTTTCTTTTTCTTTCTGTCTTAAAGCAAGATATTTTTTAAATGATTCTTTTGCTTCTTCGGGTGCTTTATTTGTTAAATACTCTTTTTCGTTTTCGTCATAGTCATACCATTCTGGATTTGTTTTCCAATACAAATATACTGTACCTCTTACTGACATTTATAACAACCCCTTTTCTGACAATGTCCATCATATCTTTTGATTAAGAGCCATTAGGCTATTATTCTTTGGGTTCATTATATCACATTTTTAACAGCCGTCAAGAGAAAACAAGTGATTATTATCCTCGCTTTTGAATGTAGAGAATATAACAACTCCACACTCCACTCTCCAAACTCCACACTAAAAAACAGCGTGTTTACCGTTTTGAGTCAGTAAACACGCTGTCTGAATTTTATAATGTTAAGTTATGAACGATTAAGGGAGTTGAACAGGATTTAACTGCCAGATTGTGTTTGCGTAGTCACGGATTGAACGGTCAGCCGCAAAACGTCCTGCCTTTGCAATGTTGACAAGTGACATTCTGTTCCAGTTTGCAGTGTCAGCATAAAGCTGTGATGCTTTCTGCTGTGTTGTCGAATAATCGGCAAAGTCTGCAAGAACCATATACGGATCTTTTGTGAGGAGAGAAACAACAATATCGTTGAATCTGTTGTTAAACTCAGAATTGATACCGTCAACAGCACGTTTGATAATGTGATTGTTGTTGTAAAGCGTTCCCGGCTTGTAGCCTAACTTTTTAAGCTGATTAACCTCAGGAGTCGTCATACCAAAGATAAGTGCGTTGTCGTCGCCTACTACCTCGTGAATTTCAACGTTTGCACCGTCGAGAGTTCCGAGTGTAATTGCACCGTTAATCATAAACTTCATATTACTTGTACCTGAAGCCTCTGTGCCGGCAAGAGAAATCTGTTCGCTAATTTCGGCTGACGGAATGAGTTTTTCGGCAACAGATACACGGTAGTCTTCAAGATATACTACTTTGAGTTTCTGATTTACACGTGGGTCATTGTTGATTTTATCGGCAAGTGCAACAATGAACTGAATAATCTGTTTTGCAAAGTAATATCCCGGAGCGGCTTTTGCACCAAAAATATATGTTTTTGGCTTGAAGTCAGCGTTAGGATTGTCACGCAACCACTGATAAGTACTGAAAATGTGGAGAGCATTCATAAGCTGACGTTTGTATTCGTGCAGACGCTTTACCTGTACATCAAAGATAGAATCCGTATCGACAATAATACCGTTGTTTTCCTTTATGTATTTTGCCATACGTTCCTTGTTTTCTTTCTTGATAGCGGCAAGCTTGTCAAGAACAACCGAATCGTTCTTGTATTTCATAAGACCTTCAAGGGCGTTTGCGTCGTCTATAAATTCATTACCGATAAGGTCTGTGATAAGGTTAGCAAGTCCCGGATTTGACTGATTAAGCCAACGTCTGTGAGCGATACCGTTTGTAACGTTTTTGAATTTCTCAGGAGAAACAGTATAGAAATCGTGGAATACGGAATCTTTGAGAATTTCGCTGTGGAGTTTTGAAACACCGTTTACAGAGTGGCTTGCAATTACGGCAAGATTAGCCATTTTTACAATACCGTCATTGATAACAGCCATTCTGCTGATTTGATAGTGTTCAACACCCGCATTACGCATATCAGCACAGAAACGTCTGTTAATTTCTTCAATAATCTGATAGATACGTGGAAGTCTTCTTGAAAACAGTTCAACCTGCCAACATTCAAGAGCCTCACTCATTACAGTATGGTTGGTGTAAGCTATGGTTCTTGTAACAATATCCCAGGACTTATCCCAGTCATAGCCGCACTCGTCAAGAAGTATTCTCATAAGTTCAGGAATTGCAAGTACAGGGTGAGTATCGTTAAGGTGAATTGCAACGTGTTCAGGAAGATTTTCAAGTGTGTTGTACTGACGGAGGTGACGTTGGATAATATCCTGAATTGTAGCTGATACAAGGAAATACTGCTGACTAAGACGAAGACTCTTACCCTCTGAGTGATTATCCTCAGGATAAAGTACACGTGTAATGCTTTCAGCCATAGCCTTCTGTTCCATAGCACGAACATACTCACCGCCGTTGAACAGTTTCATATCAAATGTATCTGATGTTGCCGCCCAAAGACGAAGTCTGCTTACGCCCTTTCCGTTGTTGCCGGGAACAAGCATATCATAAGGTGTTGCAATAACCTTTGTTGCATTTTCAAGTTCGATTGCGTGATGTCCGTCATTCCAGGTTTCCTTGATTTTACCGTCAAAGTAAATCGGGATTGACTTTTCGGGGTGTGCCTGTAACCATACAGAACCGCCGGGGAGCCAGAAATCAGGAAGTTCTGTCTGCCAGCCGTCAACGAGTTTTTGTCTGAAAATACCGTATTCATAACGGAGTGAATAACCCATAGACGCATAATTCTGTGTTGCAAGTCCGTCAAGGAAACAAGCTGCAAGTCGTCCAAGACCGCCGTTTCCAAGACCAGCGTCAGGCTCTTGTTCATATATATTGTCAATTTTGATGTCAAGGCTTTGAAGTGCCTGTTTCATTGTGTCTTCAAGACCGAGGTTGTAAAGATTGTTCCTCAGTGAACGACCCATAAGAAATTCCATACAAAGATAGTAAACCTGTTTTGAATTTTGCTGTTCTGCCTGAGCGGTAAACTCTTTATATTGTTTACGCAAAATATCATTTACAACAAGTGCAACCGCTTTGTAGTAATGTTCGTCTGTTGCATCGGTAGGTGTAACGCCAAAGTTATGAGAGAGCTTTGCGATAATAAGTTCTCTTGCCTCACTCGGTGTCATTTTTGATTTTGACATAAAAAATCCCTCCACACTTTTTTCTTTTGAAAAGGTAAAATTGTTTATAATAAAACAATTCTCCTACATTATATCCTATATTTTATCTTATTTCAACCAAAATGCTAAAAAATTTACAATTTTTTCTATAATTTAATATCTATTATCCATAAAATATGACAATTTTTTGTGATTTTGATGTTATTCTGACTTTAACAACAAAAAAACTCTGCTATAATTCATAAGATAAATCTTTTATATTTTACAAAAATGTATTATAATCTACTTATAAACTGAAAGAGGTGTGGAAAATGGAAAACAATGAAAAAATAAAAGTCAGGATAAATATTGCCGGCAGTGAGTTTACCGTTCTCAGTCAGGACAGTGAAACCTACACTATGATTGTTGCAAAGGAAACAGACGAAAAAATCAGCGAAATACGCAAGGCAAACCCTAATATTTCAATAACGGCGGCTGTAATGCTTGCGGCACTTAATTTCTGTGACTGTGCAAAAAAGTCCGAAAAAGATGCGGATAATTTCCGTAAACAGATAAAAGAATATCTTACTGAGGCGGCACAAAAGGAAAAAGAGGCTGACGAACTGAGAAAAGAAAACGAGCGTCTGAAAAAGGACATTCAGACATACCGTCAGCGGCTTTCTGAGGATATGCCGTCAGATAATAATGCTGCACCGGTTTCGACTGCCGTTAAAGCCGTGAAAAAGTCTGTAACGCTTTCTGACGGCGAGGAGGCTGCCGAGGAAGATGCAGAATTTTTCGATATAAAGAATATGGAGTAATGCGGATTACTATAAATTTATTTTTGAGAGCGTGATTTTATGAACAAACTTGAAGTTTTAGCACCTGCCGGCAGTATGGAGTCGGTTTATCCCGCTGTAAGAATGGGTGCAGATGCCGTATATCTCGGTGCATCAACATTCAGTGCGAGAAGTTCCGCACAGAATTTCGACAGACAGGAACTTAAAGCCGCTGTTGAATACTGTCACGCAAGGGGAGTAAAGGTTTATCTTGCCTGTAATACGCTTATACACGACAGCGAGTTTGCAGAGGCTATGAATCTGATTGAATACGCTTGCAGTATTCCCGTTGATGCACTTATTATACAGGATTTGGGTCTTGCGTCGCTTGTGCATAGTGCCGCACCTGATATGCGTCTGCACGGCTCAACACAGATGTCGGTTCACACGCTTGGCGGTGTTGAAATGCTTTATAATATGGGTTTTAAGCGTGTTGTGCTTTCGAGGGAACTTTCTGAAAAGGAAATTGAAGAAATTGCAAAGCAAAGTCCGATTGAACTTGAAGTATTCGTACACGGTGCATTGTGTATGAGTGTTTCGGGACAGTGCTATTTCAGTGCTATGCTCGGTTCACGCAGTGGAAACAGGGGAGCGTGTGCACAGCCGTGTCGACTGCCGTTTTTTGCTGAGGGCGGCACAGGACACGATTTGAGCCTGAAAGATATTTCACTTATAAAACATCTTCGCAGATTACATGAAATGGGCATTACATCAGCAAAAATAGAGGGCAGAATGAAACGTCCCGAATATGTTGCCCTTGCCGTTGCCGCCTGTCGCAGCAGCCTTGACACAGGCAAGGTTGACGCTGAACTTGAAGAAAAACTTGAAACTGTTTTTTCACGTTCAGGCTTTACTGACGGATATTATACAGGCAAGCGTGGAGTTGAAATGTTCGGCATAAGGTCAAAGGAAAATGTAACTTCGGCGACAAATAAATTTTTCAATTCTGTTCACGCTATATACAAGGACGAAAAACAGAAAATTCCGCTTGATGTCACACTTGACATACACGACGGAAAAGAAAGCACTATGACTGTTTCTGACAGTGACGGTCATACGTCAGGTGCTGTCGGGGATATTCCGCAAAAGGCAATTAAAATTCCGCTCACAGAGGAAAAATGCCGTTCTTACGTTCAGAAAACAGGCGGCACACCGTTTTTTGTGAGGAACTTTGAATGTAATCTTGATGACGGACTTTCAATGACGGCACTTTCGCTTAATGCTATGAGGAGAAAATGCCTTGACGATATTTTAAATCAGAGAAAAATCCGCAAACCGATTGAATTTTCTGAAATAGAATTTCCGCAGACTCATACACGAGTGAACAAAAGACCGAATAATTTCCGTGCAAGGTTTACAAACTGTAATGTTCCTGATGAATTTCTTGACAGCGAATTGATTTATGTTCCGATTAACTGCCGTGATGAAGAATATAATTCACTTCTTGACAGAGGTTTTGCCGTTGCCGTTGAAATTCCGAGAGGTATGTTCGGAATGGAAAAATACATCTATGAACGGCTTGAAAAGATAAAATCTCTTGGTATAAATGAGGTTCTTGCGTCTAATATCGGGGCGGTAATGATGGCAAAAAAACTTGATATGGATATACACGGCGGCTTTGGTCTTAATATTATGAATACTGCGTCACTTGAATGGGCAGAGTCTGTCGGAATTATGGACACTGAGGTTTCATTTGAACTCACGCTTGAACAAATTTCCGAACTTGGCGGAAAAATCCCGATAGGAATTGTCAGCGGAGGACGTTTGCCGTTAATGCTTACAAGGAATTGTCCCGCACAAAATGACGGCAAAGGCTGCAAATCCTGCAAAAATGCCCCTGTACTGAGGGACAGAAAAAACGTTGAATTTCCCATTCAATGCTATGGTGCCTGTACGGAAATACTCAATTCAGTACCCGTTATTTTATCAGACAGGAAAAATGAAATAAGGGGAATTGATTTTGAAGTTTTAAGGTTCAGTGTTGAAAACTCTGTTGAAATTGGGGAAAATTTACAGCTTTTCAACAGTAAAAAGTCGTTAAAAAACGGATTTACAAGGGGATTATACTATCGTGGTGTTGAATAGTTGAAAATTAAGTGTTAAATGTTGAAAGTGTTAAAAACTATGAAAGTGGTGTATAAAGTGATTGAAAATGTCAGGATTAAGAGATTAAGAGAGAACGCTGTAATACCTTGCCGTGCAACCGAAGGTTCGGCGGGAGCAGATTTGTATGCTTGCATAAATGAACCCGTACTTCTTGCACCGGGCAAAATTGTAAAGATTCCGACCGGAATAGCCGTTGAACTTGCAGACAGCAATTATGCAGTATTTCTTTTTGCAAGGAGTGGCTTGGGAGTCAAGCACGGAATTACGCTTGCAAACGGTGTAGGTGTTGTTGACAGCGACTACCGTGGGGAAATTTGCGTGGGACTTTGTAATGTTTCGGACGAGCCTTATACGATTCAGCCGAATGAAAGAATAGCACAAATGGTAATAATGCCTGTTGTTTGTGCAAAGTTTACAGAGGTTGACGAACTCAGCAATACAGCAAGGGGCAGCGGCGGTTTCGGTTCAAGCGGAAAACTATAACAATATGCCGAATTTTATGAACATTATTAACTGAATTAAACAAAAAAATAACTGATTTACCCTGTTTTTTCATTGTATAGTAGAAGTGTAAAAGATGACAAAATTGTTGTTGAGATTAACAATTTTTAAGGTTATAATATATGTTGATAATTTGACAGATATTATTTGGATTTATACGGCTGTTTGAAAGGGGTATGTTATTATGTTTTCAAAAGATATAGGAATTGACCTTGGTACAGCAAATACCCTGGTTTATATGAAAAATAAAGGTATAGTAATGCGTGAGCCGTCAGTTGTTGCCGTTGATGTCCGTACAGATACGGTTCTTGCCGTCGGAACTCAGGCAAAGGATATGATAGGCAGAACACCGGGTTCTATTGTGGCTGTAAGACCGCTTAAAGACGGTGTTATTGCGGATTTTGACATAACGGCGACAATGCTTAATCGTTTTATCAGAAAAGTAATAAAAACATCAGCTTTCAGCAAACCACGTGTAATAGTATGTATTCCGTCGGGAGTTACCGAGGTTGAACGCAGAGCCGTTGAGGACGCTGTCCGTCAGGCTGGTGCAAAACAGGTTGAACTGATTGAGGAACCTATGGCGGCGGCAATCGGTGCCGGACTTCCTGTTTCTGAACCTGAGGGCAGTATGGTTGTTGACATAGGCGGCGGTACATCAGAGGTTGCGATAATTTCGCTTGATGATATTGTTACAGCTTGTTCTGTTCGTGTTGCCGGCGATAAATTTGACGAATCGATTATGCAGTATGTCAAGAAAAAATATAATCTTCTTATCGGTGAGCGTACTGCTGAGGATATTAAAATAAAAATCGGTTCGGCTTATCCGTATGAGGGCGAGGGCAGTATGCAGATAAAGGGCAGAAACCTTGTTGACGGTTTGCCGAAAGATGTTGTTATTTCGGCGGCAGAAGTTCGTGACGCACTTGCCGACCCGCTTTCAGTCATTATTGAGGCAGTAAAGACAACACTTGAACAGACACCGCCTGAACTTTCGGCGGATATAATCGACAACGGAATTATGCTTACAGGCGGCGGAGCATTGTTAAGGGGACTGGATTTGCTTGTGGCACAGGAAACAAGTATGCCTGTTCACGTTGCTGAAAGACCGCTTGATTGTGTTGTTGATGGTACGGGCAGAAGACTTGACAGAATATCGGGCGGAAGTTCGTCATCTAAATCAAGGAAAAAATAAATTTATCAAAAATATAATAACACTATTACAGCGGCGGTCAGAATACTGTACTTGCCGCTGTTTTGATAACAAAAACAATGCGTAATTCGTAATGCGTAATGCGTAATTAGTGTGGAGTATTGCTTTTGCATAAAATACGGGGAGGGTTGAAAGTGAAAAAGGTTTTTACGGGGAAAAGTTTTAAAGTGCTGATAACGATAATATGCCTTTTGCTTGTTTTTGCACTTGTAACAGCAGGGAACAGTTCAGTCAATAATTTTGTAACGAGTTTTATTCTGACTCCGTTACAACAGGTTACATCAGGTGCTTCATCTTCTGTCGGAAATGCACTCACACCGCCGAAAAGTGCGGAAGAACTTCAAAAAGAAGTCAGCGAACTTCAAAAAGAAAACCAAAAACTTAATGATATGCTTGTTGATTACTATGACATCAAGGAAGAAAACGAACAACTCAGAAAGTATTATGACATAAAAAAAGAAAATCAGGATTTTCGTCTTGTTCCGTCAACCGTAATAGAACGTGACCCCAACGAAAATTTTTATGGCTTTACTCTTGACAAGGGTGTACTTGACGGAGTAGAAGTAAATGACCCTGTAATAACCGAAAAAGGACTTGTCGGCTGGGTGTGTGAAACAGCCGCAAAATCCTGTAAAGTGAAAACCATACTTTCGCCCGACGCACAGATTGGTGCAGTCAGCAAAAAAACATCAGACAGTGGTGTTATTTCGGGCAGTGTGGAATACTCGGACGACGGTATAACGCTTATGCAGAATATCTCGGCACAACATTCAATGAAAAAAGGAGATATTGTTGTGACATCAGGTTTTGGCGGAATTTATCCGAAAAATCTTAAAATAGGAAAAATACAGAATATAAAATATGATGATTACAGCGGAATGCCTGTTGCGGTAATAAAACCCTATGAGGACATAAAAAATGTTTCGTCAGTTGCGGTTATTGCCGATTTTAACGGTAAGGGGGAAATTTCCGAAAGTTCTCAGTCGTCACAGCAGACATCAGAATCGTAAAATTCGGAGGAAAACGGTATGGACAGATTTCGTGTTGTAAGATATACGGCATATATACTTGAAATACTGATTATATATATCATTCAGGGAACACCGGGATTTATACCTGACGTGTTTGGAGGCAAGCCTGTAATGCTTGTGCCTGTTGCACTTACAATCGCAATTTTTGAGCGTGGCATATCGGCAGTTGTGTTCGGTACGGTATGCGGACTTATGGCTGATTTCGGTTACAGCGGTGCCGTGGGATATTACGGAATAATGCTTGCAATATTAAGCTTTATTGTCAGCAATCTTATGGAGAATTACATAAGGACAAATCTTCTTACCGCAATGCTTATTGCTACAATAAGCATACCTGTAATAATTTTTTTGCAGTTTGTGTTTTATTATGTTTTTGCCGGCTATAATGATGTATGGGGATTTTTTGTAAAACACTATATATCAAGAATAATATATACATGGGTGTTTACGCCGGTATTTTACCAGCTTAACAGATTTATTGCGTTAAGAGCAACGTAAAAATAGTGTTCTGAAAAACAGGGAGTGCCGATATGGAAAAAAAATCTTTAAAAGGAAGATATGCTTTTATAATTACCGTTGTGCTTATTGCGTTTGCCTGTTTTTCGGCAAGGCTTGTGCAGTGGCAGCTTATGCAGTCGGATTATTACAACGATATTGCACTGACCTCAACCGCATATACCGTTAAAACGGAGGCTTTGCGTGGAGAAATTTACGACAAAAACGGTGTTGACCTTGCGGTGAACATAACAGGCTATAAAGTCGTAATAGACAAGATATATATGAATGACGATAAACTCAACAATACGATTGTAAAATTAGTTGACCTTATGGAGAAATGCGGCGAAAAATGGATTGACAATCTGCCTATAATTGTGGATTCGGACGGTTCTTATGCCTTTGCAAAGGATAAGGACGAGGAAATTGAAGACCTTAAAAGTAAGGATAACCTCAATATGAACCCGTATTCAACAGCCGAAGAATGTATGGCACAGCTTGTAAAAAAATACGAGTGTTCCGAATACACAAAGGAACAGCAGAGAAATATAATAAGCGTCAGATACAATATGGCGAAAACAAATTACAGTAAAACTCAACCCTACACCTTTGCTGAGGGAATAAGCGAAAACACAATGTCGGTTATTTCCGAAAATATGCAGGACGAAAAGGGAGTCTATGTCGAGTCAACCGCAATAAGAACCTACACAAACGGTACTGTTGCACCGCATATGATAGGTGTTACAGGTCTTATATCGGCAGATGAATACAGCGAACTTAAAAACAAAGGCTATGCCTTTAACGACATTGTAGGAAAAAACGGTATTGAAAGTGCATTTGAAAGTTATCTCAGAGGAACATCAGGCAGTAAAACCATTGAAGTTAATTCCGACGGCACGACGACGGTTAATTCCGTAAAAAATGCTGAACCGGGCGACTCTGTTTATCTTACAATAGACGCCCGTTATCAGAAAGTGGCACAAAAGGCACTCAAAGAGGCTGTACAGGAGGCACATGACTACGCAAAGGAAACAGGCTCGGACATAGGTGCTGACTGCGTCGGTGCGGCAGTTGTCGTGCTGAACATAAAGGATTTTTCGGTGCTTTGTGCTGCGTCTTATCCGAGTTATGATTTGTCAAAATACTATGACGATTATTCAAAACTTGCAAACAATAAAAATCTTCCGCTTTTTGACAGGGCGTTTATGGGTGCATTGGCACCTGGTTCAACATTCAAGCCTATGGTTGCGTCAGCGGCATTACAGGAAAAGGCAATTACTGCAAATACAATAATAGACTGTGAGGGAATATATACCACAGGCGGACTTAAACTGCGGTGTATGGGCTATCACGGCGGAATAAATATGTTTGAGGGAATACGGGAATCGTGCAACGTGTTCTTTGCAGAAACAGGTCGTTTGCTCGGAATAGAAAATATGGATATTTACGCAAAACGCTGCGGTCTTGGTGTAAAGACAGGTGTTGAAATTGCCGAAAGTTCGGGAACTCTTGCAGGCCCGGAATACAGCAAGCAAATGGGCAGTGAATGGTACGACAGCTATGTTTCTCCGGCGGCAATAGGTCAGTCGGATAACCAGTTCACTCCGTTACAGCTTGCTACTTATGTTGCAACAATCGCAAACAATGGTGTAAGACTCAAAACACACGTTGTTGATAAAGTAACGGACTATTCAGGAAAAAATGTTGTCTATGAAAGCAAGCCTGTTACAATGGATAATATGGGCGTAAGTCTTAAAAATCTGAAAGACGTGCAAAAGGGAATGAATATGGCGGCGAACTCATATATTGCACTTGATGACTTTGACATTCAGATTGGCGGCAAGACAGGTACAGCCGAAAACAGCGGTTCTGACCACGCAAACTTTATTTGCTTTGCACCTTATGACAAACCACAGATTGCAATAGGTGTAATGGTTGAACACGGTGCAAAAAGCTATGTTGCGGTAAATGTCGCAAAGAAAATTATGAACGCATATTTTCACGGTGACGGACTGAAAGATATTCCGAAAACAAACAAGGACGGAACGGTCGGCAACAAGACGACAGAAAGCAGTCAGACATCAAAACAGGACTCAAACGGATAATGTATAAAAAACTTTTCTGCTGTATATCGAAAAATTTTCGTTATTTTGCACTATTTTTGATGTATCAATTTTGGCTAAAAATTTTCATTCAGTCTTTGACTTTATATAAAATGTGTGATATGATATGTAGAGAGGTATATGAAAATGGGCAAAGTGACAGTTATTACGTCCGGTAAGGGCGGAACAGGTAAATCAACCATAGCGGCAGGTCTTGGAGCGGCTCTTGTAAGACGTGGAAACAGGGTTCTTCTGATTGACTGTGATGCGGGTATGAGGGGCATTGACCTTATGCTCGGAGTGAGCGGAGAGCTTGTATTCGATATAGCCGACATAATTAACGGCAACTGTCCTCCGGCAAGTGCAATATATCCGTGCAGAACAGTTCCTGAATTGTACATACTTCCGGCACCTCAGAATGTAAGAGATGAACTCAGTCCGTCTGTTATGCGTCAGCTTACAAAGGTTCTTGCAAGATATTATGACCATATACTGATTGACTGTCCGGCTGGTATAGGGGTAGGCTTTGAGGCGGCTGTTGCACCGGCATCAAGAGCAATACTTGTGGCAAATGCAGAACCGCTGTCACTGCGTGGCTGCGATAAGGTAAGACAAAAGCTGAGGAAATGTTCAGTTTCAAATATTCGCCTTATCATCAACAAATTCAATGAAAAAAAATTCAGAAAAACGGACGCTTTTCCCGACCTTGACGCTGTTATAGACGAATCGGGGGCAAGGCTTATAGGAATTGTACCTGAGGACAATGACGCATCAGCCGCATCACAAAAAGGAAAGCCAATCGAGGGCAGAATGAAAGCGGCACAGGCTTTTGACAGAATTGCCGCAAGATTTGACGGAAAATATGTTCCGTTAAAAATAGAATAACCATCAATAATTAACCAGACACATCTTTTCAAAAAACGACAGGAGGCAATAACAGTGAACATAGCTTTAATAGCACACGACGCAAAAAAAGAACTTATGGTACAGTTTTGTATCGCATACTGTGGAATACTCAGCAGGCATAACCTTTGTGCAACGGGTACAACAGGCAAAATGGTTGCGGAGGCAACAGGTCTTGAAATTCAGAGATTTCTTGCCGGTTCACAGGGCGGCGACCAGCAGATTGCCGCAAGAATAGCATTCAATGAAGTTGATATGCTGATTTTCCTCAGAGATCCGCTCAACCCAAAGCCGCACGAACCAAATGACATCAATCTTTTAAGACTTTGCGATATGCACAATATCCCTGTCGCAACAAATATCGCCACAGGTGAAGTTCTTATTCACGGACTTGAAAGAGGCGACCTTGACTGGCGTAATATTGTAAGGTCATAAAAACTTTGAAATTAAAAAGCTCTTGGTGTTCTTGAAGGGGGACGGCAAGGGCTTTTTCAACCTGACTAACAGGAGATTATATATGACACAAAAAGAACTTATGCTTGCGGAAAAGCTATATTGCGTTGATAATGAACTGAAAAAAGATGCCGCACATTCAAGAAAACTTATACGTATTTTCAATGATACAACATTTGAACAGAGTGAATACCGTACTCAGATTTTAAAAGAACTTTTCGGCAGTACAGGAGAAAACATATATATTGAGCCTCCTTTTCGATGTGATTACGGAAGCAATACATATATAGGCGAAAATTTTTATGCAAACTTTGATTGTATTATACTTGATGTAGCAGAAGTACATATAGGCAGAAATGTACTTTTTGCTCCCCGTGTATGTATTTTTACGGCTGGACACCCGATTTATGCCGACATCAGAAACACAGGTGCAGAGTACGGCAAAAAAGTTACAATCGGTGATAATGTATGGATTGGCGGAAATTCAGTTATCAATCCCGGTGTTACAATCGGAAACAATGTTGTTATAGGTTCGGGTTCGGTTGTTACAAGGGATATACCCGACAATATTGTTGCGGCAGGCAATCCTTGCAGAGTTATTCGTTCCATAACAGATAAAGACAAACAATTCTGGCAATTACAATATGAAGAATATAAAAGGAATATTCAATAATTATATCAAAACGAAACACCGACAGACAGCAATAAAACTGTCTGTCGGTGTTTTGAATTTTTGTCAGAATTATGAAAGCTCAAATGCACCTGTATAAAGCTGATAATATTTGCCTTTCTGACTGATAAGCTGTTCGTGAGTTCCTCGCTCGATAATTTTTCCGAGTTCAAGCACCATAATTACATCTGAGTTCTGAACGGTTGAAAGCCTGTGTGCAATGACAAATACGGTTCTGCCGTACATAAGTCCGTCCATACCTTTCTGAACAAGTGCCTCTGTTCGTGTGTCAATGCTTGATGTCGCCTCGTCAAGTATCATAACAGGAGGGTCTGCTACTGCCGCTCTTGCTATTGAAATAAGCTGACATTGTCCCTGTGAAAGCTGTCCGCCGTCGCCTGTAATAACGGTGTTATAGCCGTCAGGAAGTCTTGTAATAAAATCGTGAGCGTTGGCAAGTTTTGCGGCGGCAATACATTCTTCATCACTTGCACTAAGTTTTCCGTAGCGGATATTGTCCATAACAGTACCTGTAAACAAATGTACATCTTGAAGAACTATTCCGAGTGAACGTCTTAAATCCGTCTTTTTGATTTTGTTTATGTTTATGCCGTCATAGCGGATTTTACCGTCGTCAATGTCATAAAAACGGTTTATAAGGTTAGTTATTGTTGTTTTGCCGGCACCTGTTGCACCGACAAAGGCAACTTTTTGTCCCGGCTTTGCATAAAGTGAAACATCGTGAAGAACAATCTTGTCGGAATTATATCCGAAATCCACACCGTCCATAACAATTTCGCCTTTAAGTTTTGTATAGGTTACTGTGTTGTCGCTGTGAGGGTGTTTCCAAGCCCACATCTGAGTGTTTTCGTCTGTTTCGACAAGATTGTCGTTGCTGTCATACTTTACATTTACAAGTGTGACATAGCCGTCGTCCTTTTCGCTTTCCTCGTCCATAAGGTCAAATATTCTTTCCGCACCGGCAAGAGCCATAATAATTGAGTTCATCTGCTGTGCAATCTGACCGATAGGCTGTGTAAAACTTCTTGAAAGCTGTAAGAATGCGGCGATTGTTCCGAGCGTGACCGCACCAAAACCATTAAGTGCCATAACTCCGCCTATAATTGCAAGAAGTACATATTGAAGATTTCCCAAGTTGCCCATAATTGGCATAAGGATATTTGCATAGCTGTTGGCTTTTGCGGCATTTTCAAAAAGACTTTCGTTTCGGCGGTCAAATTCTTTTTTGACTTCTTCCTCGTGACAGAAAACCTTTACGACTTTCTGACCGTTCATAATTTCCTCAATATAGCCGTTTACCGAACCTAAATCCTTTTGCTGTGCTACAAAGTGTTTTCCGCTTTTCTGGCTGATTTTGCCTGTTATAAACACCATAAACGCAACAAACGCAAGTACAACAAGTGTAAGCCATATATTAAGCGTAATCATTGAACAGAGTACCGTAACAATCGTTATTATTGATGAAAACATCTGCGGAATACTCTGTGAAAGCATCTGACGGAGTGTATCGGTATCGTTTGTGTAGCGACTCATTATGTCGCCGTGTGTATGCGTGTCAAAATATTTTATGGGTAAGGTCTGCATATGGCTGAACATATCGTCCCTGACCTTTTTTTGTATGCCCTGAGATATTGTAACCATTATTCTGTTATAAACCAATGTTGCAACGATACCTATTGCAAAAACAGCAATCATAACAAGTACAAGTTTTAAAAGTCCGTCAAATACAGGATTGTCAACTTTAAGAAGTGGTGTAATATAGTCATCTATAAGAATTTGTATGAAAAGTGAACTTGCAACGCTTGCCAATGCACTGAGAAGAATACATACAAGAACAATGGCAAATCTTCCTTTGTATGCACCGATATAGCCAAGAAGTCTTTTTATTGTTTTGTTTGGATTTTTAACGCTTTGTTTCGGTGGCATATTCTTTTTTGTTTCAGGCATTGCCGTCACTTCCTTTCTGCTGTGAACGGTAAACTTCCTGATAAATCTTGTTTGATTTAAGAAGTTCATCGTGAGTACCTGTTGCGTTTATCTTTCCGCCGTCCATAACGATAATCTTGTCAGCGTCCTGTACTGATGAAATACGCTGTGCAATTATAATTTTTGTTGTGTCGGGAATTTCCTCAGCAAAGGCTTTGCGGATAAGAGCGTCTGTTTTTGTATCAACGGCACTTGTCGAGTCGTCAAGAATAAGTATTTTAGGCTTTTTGAGTAATGCCCTTGCAATACAAAGTCTTTGACGCTGACCGCCCGAAACATTTGTGCCGCCCTGTTCGATATAAGTGTCGTACTTGTCGGGCATACGCTGAATAAAATCATCAGCCTGTGCAAGTTTGCATACACGGATAAGGTCTTCATCACTTGCGTCCTTACAGCCCCAACGCAAATTTTCCTTTATTGTACCCGAAAACAGCACATTCTTTTGCAGAACCATTGCAACATTATCACGCAAAGCATTAAGGTCATAATCTTTTACATCAACTCCGCCTACAAGCACACGTCCATCCGTTGCGTTATAAAGACGGGGAATAAGCTGTACAAGGCTTGATTTTGACGAGCCTGTTCCGCCGATAATTCCTATGGTTTCGCCTGATTTGATTTCAAAATTTATATCTTTAAGGCAAAGTTTGTTCATATCCTTTGCATAACTGAAATTAACATTTTCAAAGGATATATCACCGTTTTTAACTTCATATACAGGATTGTCATTGTCTTTGATGTCTGTTTCTTCCGAGAGAACTTCGGCAATTCTTTCGCCTGACGCTTTTGACATTGTAATCATTACAAGCACCATTGACAACATCATAAGACTCATAAGTATCTGCATAGTGTATGTTATCATACTCATAAGTTCGCCTGTTGTCATACTTCCGCCGACAATCAGATTTGAACCGAACCACGAAATTCCTATGATACAGCCATAAACACAGAACTGCATAACAGGTGCATTATACATAAGCGTTTTTTCGGCTTTTGAAAAAAGTTTATAAATAATATCTGAGATGTTTTTGAATTTTTCGTCCTCGTGTTCCTCACGCACAAAGGATTTTACGACTCTTATGCCGTAGAGGTTTTCCTGTACTACATTGTTGAGTTTGTCGTAGGTTCTGAAAACACGCTGAAAAATCGGGTTTGCTGTTTTCATAATAATGAACAGTGCAACAGCAAGAACAGGAATACACGCAACAAATATCCACGCAAGCTGTGCATTTACCGTGAATGACATAATCATAGCAAAAATCATCATTGACGGGGCTCTTACCGCAATACGTAAAATCATCTGATATGAGTTCTGAATATTTGTAACATCAGTTGTCATTCTTGTTACAAGGCTTGAAGTAGAGAATTTATCTATATTCGAGAACGAAAACTGCTGAACCTTATAGAACATATCTTTTCTGAGATTTTTTGCAAATCCGGCTGAGGCGTCGGCGGCAAATTTTCCGGCTAATGCACCGAAAAGCAAGGAAATTACAGCGGAAATACAAAGTATCAGTCCCATTTTGAGTATGTAGTTCATATTTCCGTCGGTTATGCCCTTGTCAAGCAGGTCAGCCATAAAAAACGGTATAAGAACTTCCATAACCGACTCGCCTATTACAAACAGGGGAGTCATTATTGATACTTTTTTGTATTCACGCACACTTTTCAAAAGTTGTTTTACCATTTTTATTCTCTCCTTATCATTGAATTTGTAAACATAACTGCCACAATAATTTATGAAGTCAATGTTTCAAGGTTTTTCTGTATTTTGCCTATAACATCAAAGAATATTTTTAATTCTTCTTCTGAAATTCCGTTTTTCAGTTTTTTTTCATTTTCCGCAACATCTGCAAGTACAGCTTTGTGGATTTCAAGTGCTTTTGCCGTAAGCACTAATTTTTTAAGTCTTGCGTCATAATCAACGCTTTCTCTTGTAATAAAACCTTTTTTCTCCATAAGCTGAACCATATTTGAAACGGTTGACCGTCTTAAAGAAAATATCTCCTCAATATCTTTCTGAAAAATATCCCTGTCGGAATTATCAGCCAAAAAACCGATTATCCAGCCGTTTGTGCCTGTGATATTCTGAATTTTTTTATGCAATTCAGAATTTATATGACTTCGTTTAAGCATATTATCGGTTTTTCGTATTTCTCTGCCGATAAATTTTTCATTATCCATTAAAGCACCACCTTTAAATTTTGTTACTATGCTAACAGTTAGTTTCATAACATTTTAGCACCGCTTTTATAATATGTCAAGCACATTTTTGTAAATGTTTCGGCAGAAATAACGATTAAAAAATAAAAAGTCAGGAACTGTTCAGTGTGCCTGAACTACAATCATTCAGGGGCTTAAACAGTCTTGACTTTGATATTATTATACACAAAGATTGCAATATTGTCAAAGAAAAAGTGTTTTTGAAAATACTTCAAACGGCTTGTTTTTTTCATTGTAATGTCATATAATATATTTGATAAATGCTGATTGCACATTTTATTAGTGCTTACCACTATGAGAGAAGACTGTGACTATTAGTGCTTACCACTACGAGAGAAGACTGAAACTATTAGTGCTTACCACTATAAGAGAAGACTGAAAGCAATCATAAAATTAAGGGGGAGGATTTATTCTTCCCCTTGTTTATTGCGGAAAAGTATTTATTATAGTGAATACAAGACGGAGAATACAAATGGAAAACATATTAGAAAAACTTAATCCTTCACAGCTTGAAGCTGTTACTGCACTTGAAGGCTATATCCGTGTAATTGCCGGAGCCGGTTCGGGAAAAACAAAGGCTCTTACACACCGTTTTGCTTATCTTGTAAATGAAGTTGGTGTACTTCCCGGAAATATCCTTTGTGTAACATTTACAAATAAGGCCGCAAACGAAATGCGGCAGAGAATCCATCAGTTGACAGGGGATAACGATACAGGATATATCAATACTTTCCACGGTTTTTGCGTTAATATTTTACAGGAGGACAGTTTTGCTGTAAGCTATCCGAAAAACTTTCTTGTGCTTGATAATTCCGATATAGACGATATGCTCGGACTGGTATATGAGGAAAGAGGTCTGACGCTGAGGGATATGACCTATCGTGATGCCCGTGATATGATAGAGAACCAAAAGCTCTGCGAAAAACCTGAATACTATCTTGATTTAATCAATATGTCACTTGAAGATTTGCACAAAAAATACCTTTCAGCAGAAGATACAAAGGATATTATTTTTTATGGCTATCTTTATCAGGAAAAGAAATGTTTCGGACTGGATTACAATGACCTGATAAAATTTGTGCTGTATATCTTTTCACAGAATAAGGATATAAAGCGTAAATGGCAACAGCGGCTTGAATATATAATGGTTGACGAATTTCAGGATATTGACTCACTGCAATATAAACTGATGAAAGTGCTTTGCGGTTATCATCACAATCTTTTTGTAGTGGGTGACCCCGACCAGATTATCTATACCTGGAGAGGTGCAAATATTAAATATATTATGGATTTTGATAAGGAGTTTCCGAATGTAAAAACCATAATGATGATGGACAATTACCGTAGTACACCGCAAATTATATCAGTCGCCAACTCTCTTATTGACAAGAACAAGCACAGAATAAAAAAAGACCTGATTCCGACTTTGCCCGACGGTGAAAAAGTTATTTGTCACTTTGCCGATACCGCCGAAAATGAGGCAAAATGGATAGCCGGAAAAATAACGGAACTTAATGACAGTGGAGTACCACTTAAAGATATGACAATTTTGTATCGCTCACACTTTGTCACAAGAGAACTTGAAAATAATCTGCGTAAAGCAAAAATTCCTTATAGCATTTATGGCGGTGTTCAGTTTTATGACAGGCAAGAGATAAAAAATACACTTGCTTATCTGCGTATGGTCATATACAAGGACGATTTGTCATTCCGTAGAATTGTCAATGTTCCAAAGCGTAACATAGGGGAGAGAAGAATCAAGCATATTGAAGAATATGCCATAAAGAATAACTACACTCTGTATCAGGCAATGTGTCAGACGGTTGATGACGATATTTTTAAAGGCACGAAAGCAAGAGAGTTTATCAGCATAATAGAGGAACTTTCCGCAAACTGCAACAACAGACTTATTTCGGAATTGTTGTCGGAAGTGCTTGATAAAAGCGGTTACGAAAAGGCTTTGCGTACAGAGGGCAGTCAGGATAGACTTGATAACCTTGCGGAACTGAAACAATCTGTTTTCGATTATGAAACGACTTGCGGCGAGGAAAGTACGCCGGAACATTATCTTGCACATATAGCACTCTATACCGATAAAGACAGAAATGACAAGGGAGATAAGGTAAAGCTGATGACCGTTCATTCAGCAAAAGGACTGGAATTTCCCTGTGTTTTTCTTTGTGGTATGAACGAGGGGATTTTTCCGTCCAGGCGTACAAATACATCAGAACGTATGGAGGAGGAACGCAGACTTGCCTTTGTTGCTGTAACGAGAGCAGAAAAACAACTGTTCATCACCGAATCCGAGGGCAGAAATTCTGACGGTTCACCACGCTATCCGTCACGCTTTATTCTGGATATAGATGAGGAATTGCTTGAATTTACCCATAAGCCAAAGGAGGAACTTATTAAGGAGGCAAGGGAGTATTTTAAAGCAACCGAAAAATATCTTCCTGATAATTTTGAAGAAGATATTTTTGCGGTTGGCACACGGGTAAGACATTCTATTTTAGGTGTTGGTACGGTTTTAGACTTTGACAAAAATAAGCTTGCATATCTTATCAAATTTGATGACATAGGTACGGCAAGGAAAATTTCGTTCAGGGTGAAACTAAATAAAGTTGAGGGTTAGTTATCGGAATGATTAACCTTTAATTTTTACAAAAATAAAAAGTCAAGAACTGTTCAGTGTGCTTGGGCTACGATTGTCCAAGGACTTAAACAGTCTTGACTTTAATATTATTATACACAAAGATTGCAATATTGTCAAAGAAAAAACAATCATTCAGCAGTTTTTTGAATGAGTAAATAAATTATGAACAGATTGAATATTTATTCAAATTCCCGTCTATTATACACAAAGATTGCAATGTTGTCAAAGAAGTTCTGTAATGTCATTCAGATATTTCAAAACCATTATACAATTACTACATTGAAAATATGTCAAGCACCTATAAAAATATAAGACAAAAGGCATTTACCTTTTGTCTTATATTGGTGGGCGAGGGTGGATTCGAACCACCGAAGCCGAAGCAACAGATTTACAGTCTGCCCCATTTGACCGCTCTGGAACTCTCCCGAATTATAAAGCCTACCTGAAATGAGATAGGCTTATTTGTGGAGCTGGTGGACGGACTTGAACCCCCGACCTGCTGATTACAAATCA
>JAQXZA010000104.1 GCA_029226955.1 Clostridia bacterium
CAACAGGGATATAAACGCTGCAATAAACATAAAAAATGAAGGTATGCGAATTGTAAACGCATAACCAAAACAATATCAAAACCGTGGGACACACGGGGTTAGCTCGTTGATACTGTATAGGTTACTATACTTGAGCGAGAAACCCCCACTTCTATAAGTGGGGGAGTATGTCACCTTGCTTTTGCACTTGAATTGCCGTTATAAATAGGTTATAATAGCATTATTGTAAAAAACGATATAATTTATACTTGGAGGATTTTATGAAAAAAATAATACCATTTGTAATATGTGCCGCTATGGCATTTGCTCTTACAGGCTGTGTGGCTCAGGGCGGCCCTCAGCTTGAATCCGTACAGGCAAGCGTAACAGAAAGCAATACATCTTCTCAGGACAGCAATACTTCAAAAACCGACGATACTTCAAAGGAAGAATCAACTGCAAAAGAAATTAAAGCTGACGACTATGACGACAACCTAAACGGTCTTGAAAAATACTTTGTCGATATGGGATATATCCCCGAAAAATCCGAACCAACTGAAATGATGTGCGGTGTTATCGGTGCGGTTGACGGTGACAGATATAACTTTATCGTCAATTCAACGGCAATTTATCTTGAACTCTATGAATACAATCCCGACGACCTCAAAGACGAAAAAAGCAAAAACTACAAAGAGGGCAACCGTGTTATAAAGGAAGTCAATGATAACGGCAAATTCTATGTATTTGATAACAATGGCGGCGACAATGTTGCGTATGAGGCAACCCTTTCCGACAACGGAAAATATCTTATGATTTATACGGATAATTCAACCGATGCCGGAAATGTTCAGCGTAAGAATGATGTAATCAAGGCTTTAAAAGAATTTCATAAATAAAAAATTACTGCCTGTAATGAATGGATTTTCATTACGGGCAGTTTTTCTGTAAAATACAACATTACAAAAGTCTATGATTATACTTTATCACAACAAAATAAAAAAGACAAGAAGAATAAATCTTCTTGTCTTTCGCTGTTTAATGGTGACCCGGACGAGAATCGAACTCGTGTTACCGCCGTGAAAGGGCGGTGTCTTAACCGCTTGACCACCGGGCCGCATTTGGTAGCGGCAGTGGGACTTGAACCTACGACACTTCGGGTATGAACCGAATGCTCTAGCCAACTGAGCTATGCCGCCATATTACTGCCGTTCTCAACAGTCAGCTTCATTATTATATATCAGCGGTACGGTTTTGTCAATACTTTTTTTAAATTTTTTTGATATTTTTTAAGTTATATTTATACTGTTTGTATTTTTATTTTATATTATACAAATACTTTAAAATTCCGACATATTTTTTGCTTTTTTCATTGATTTACTGCCCTGTCTGACAGATATACAAATGGTAATATTTCAGATTTATTTTTCTTTGAAATAATTAAAAAGTTTTCAACATCAAACTGTTGAAAAAGTGGAAAACTTATCAACATAGCTGTTGAATCGAATATATTGTTTTTTTGAAAAATTTAATCGAATTATACACTATATATATTGTTTTTTGAAAAATCAAGGCATATTTTCTTGTAATATTCTTGTAAAAAATTACAGTCTGTACAAGGTTTTAAACACTTTCAACTTTTGTATGTTGAAAACTCGTCATTTTTCAACTTTACATTTTGTAAAATAGTCAGTATCAAGTATGGCAAGATGGTCAATATCATAATACACTTTGTCTTTCAGCAGTTCACAACGTGCCGTACCCTCAAACTTCATACCGATTTTCTCCATAACACGACGTGACGCAGCATTTATACTCATACACATACCGCCTATGCGTTTGAAATTCAGTTTTTCAAAGCCGTATCTCAGCATTTCCTCTGCCGCCTCAGTGGTATAACCCATATTTCTGTAATCCCTGTCAATATAGTATGCAATATCCGCCCTGTTATGCAGTGAATTTATGTTGATAAGTCCGATATTGCCTATGTAACGGTTCGTGCTTTTTTCAAACATACCAAACTCAAAGGCGGTTTTGTTTTTTGCATTGATTTTAATAACCTTAAACCACCATTCTGCCCTTGCTTTTGTATAGTTGCGTGGAATTGCGTATGTTGTTTCATATATTTCAGGCTGACGTACAACACGCAAAAAACTGTCAATATCGCTTTTTTTATATTCTCTTATCAAAAGGTGTTCAGTATAAAAGGTTTTTTCAAACATTATATTTCCCCTCAATAATAATTACGCATTACGAATTACGCATTACGAATTAAAAAAAGGATTGCCGTGTGACAAAAAGAAGTCAGGGGCAATCCCGATAATTTTTAAGTTTTCAGATTTTATCAGCCGTTGTATGAATAGTTAGGAGCCTCTTTTGTAATCTGAATATCGTGCGGATGGCTTTCTTTAAGACCTGCACCAGTAATTCTTACAAATCTTGCTTTGTCGTGCAGTTCCTGAATTGTTGCACAGCCTGTATAACCCATACCAGAGCGAAGTCCGCCGACAAGCTGATAAATAGTGTCGGACAATGGTCCCTTGTAAGGAACACGACCTTCAACACCCTCAGGAACAAGTTTTCTGTTGCCAGCCTGGAAATAACGGTCAGCGCTTCCTCTGCCCATTGCACCAAGACTGCCCATTCCACGATAAACTTTGAAACGTCTGCCCTGATAGATTTCGTTTTCGCCCGGTGATTCCTCACAACCGGCAACAAGTGAACCTATCATAACAACACTGCCGCCAGCGGCAAGAGCCTTTACTATATCGCCCGAATACTTGACACCGCCGTCAGCGATAACAGGTATTCCGTGCTTTGATGCCTCATAAGCTGCGTCATAAATTGCGGTAATCTGCGGAACACCGATACCGGCAATAATACGTGTTGTACAGATTGAACCGGGGCCTATACCAACCTTTACACAGTCTGCACCGGCATCAATAAGAGCCTTTGCCGCCTCTGCCGTTGCGATATTTCCGGCAACAAGCTGTACATCAGGGAATGCTTTTTTAACCTTTGCAACAGCGTTTACGATATTGCTGTTGTGTCCGTGTGCAGAGTCAAGGACAAGAACATCTACCTGTGCTTTTATAAGTTCGGCAACACGTTCAAGGACATCTGCCGTCGCACCTATTGCGGCACCGCAGAGAAGTCTGCCGTTTTCATCTCTTGCACTGTTCGGATACTGAACGGATTTTTCAATATCCTTTATTGTGATAAGACCTTTTAACAAGCCGTCCTTATCGACAATAGGAAGTTTTTCGATTTTATGTTTTTTAAGTATAAGCTGAGCCTCTTCCAGAGTTGTTCCGACAGGAGCGGTTACAAGGTTTTCTCTGGTCATTACATTTGCAATACGCTGACTGTAATCTCCTTCACTCATAAAGCGAAGGTCACGGTTTGTAATAATACCTACAAGCTTTCCGTTTTCACAGATTGGCACACCTGAAATCTTATATTTTGCCATAAGCTGATTTGCGTCATTTACATAGTGTTCAGGTGTAAGATAGAAAGGATTTACAATAACACCGTTTTCAGACCTTTTTACTCTGTCAACGGCATCTGCCTGTTGTTCAATGGTCATATTCTTATGAATAATTCCTATACCGCCTTCTCTTGCAATAGCAATAGCCATTCCTGTTTCGGTTACGGTATCCATAGCGGCAGTCATAATCGGTGTGTTGAGTTTAATTTTCTTTGTAAGGTGCGTACTTATGTCAACATCTCTCGGCTCTACGTCGGATTCTCCCGGAATGAGCAAAACATCGTCAAAAGTAAGACCTTCTTTACCAAATTTGTCCTTATAATCTGCGGTCAGCATCCTCTGGTTTCCTCCCTGTTTTTATAAATAATTTCTTTTATTTAGTTTTTTATTATATCATATATGCACAAAACTATTATTCTTTTATAGAATTATAGTTTTAATTTTTAAATGAATTTTTCAACCAAAAGTCAATAAACAGTTGAAAACTTAATTTTTATTTTTTGTATATTCAATTTATTTTTCAACCGTAAAGGCAAAAATCGTTGAAATTATTTTTTGAAATTTCGTTTTTCTTTCAACTTTTTGTTCTCAATATGTTGAAAAAATCGCAAAAAAATTCCGCAGAAATTAACTTCCTACGGAATTTCATAAATATAAAACTTAATTCAAAAATTACTTAACAGGTTTAATTACATCAATGCCCATATACTTTCTGAGAACCTCAGGTACTGTTACTGAACCGTCAGCGTTCTGATACTGTTCAACTATTGCCGGAATTACACGGCTTGTTGCAAGACCTGACGCATTAAGTGTATGAGCAAAGTGCATTTTTCCGTCTGCACCTCTGTATCTTACGTTACCTCTGCGAGCCTGATAATCTCTTGCATTTGACGCTGAACTTACTTCCTTATAAATTTCCATACTCGGAATCCATACTTCAATATCATAAGTTCTTGCCATTGAGAATGAGCAGTCGCCGGCGGCAAGTTTGCTTAAACGGTAATGCAGTCCGAGTTCCCTTACAAGTCTTTCAGCCTTTTCAACGAGTTCTTCAAAAGCTACGTCTGACTTATCGTCCTCAGTGTACTGTACCATTTCAACCTTGTTGAACTGGTGACCTCTTATCATTCCTCTTTCCTCGTTTCTGTACGCACCGGCTTCACGGCGGTAGCAAGGTGTGTAGGCAATATATTTTCTCGGCAATTCTTCAATTTTAAGAACTTCATCTCTGTGAAGATTTACAAGAGCGGTTTCGGCTGTCGGAAGCATAAATTTCTTATCTTCGCTTGTCGGGTTCTGAATCCAGTAAACCTCCTCGGTAAACTTCGGGAACTGACCGGCAACATAACCGCACTGATAGTTGAGCATATGCGGCGGAAGAATAAACTCAAAGCCGTCGTTGATGTGTTCATTGATAAAGAAATTGAGCAAAGCCCATTCCATTCTTGAACCCCAGCCTCTGTAAACCCAACTGCCAGCACCGGCAATTTTTGCACCACGCTCGTAGTCAATCATTCCAAGACTTTCGCAAAGTTCAACGTGGTTTTTCATCGGGAAGTCGAATTTCGGTTTCTCACCGAAATAGCGTACAGGCTGATTGCTTTCCTTACCACCGGCACATACGTCATCATCGGGCAAATTAGGAAGTGAGAGAAGAAGTGTTTTTTGCTTTTCGTCAAGTTCTTTGATTTTTGCGTCGCCGTCCTTGATTTCAGCAGAAAGCTCTTTCATCTTTGCCATAATTTCGCTTGCGTCGCCGCCGGCTTTTTTAATCTGCGGAATTTGTTTGCTTGCGGTATTCTGTTCAGCCTTCATAGTTTCAATCTTGCCCATTTGTTCACGCTTTTGTGCGTCAACAACAAGAATTTCATCAACAACGGAATCAAGGTTCATTTCTCTTTTTTTGATTTTTGCTTTAATTTCGTCAGGTTTTTCTCTGAGAAGTTTAATGTCTATCATTTTTTGTTTCCTCATTTCTGTAAAATTTATTTCGATAAGCCGCAATAACAGTGCTTATATAAACCGAAAATATTATAGCACAAAGTTTTGTCTTATGCCATAGATTATAATAATTTTTTATTTATCAAACAGCTTTGCAAGTTCATTCAAATCTTCTTCGCTGTAAAATTCAATTTCAAGAACGCCGCTGTTTTCCTTGCCGTTTTTTACTTTTACCTTACGGCTGAGGTGTTCATTGAGTGCCAGTTCAACTTCGTCATAAAACGGATTGCGTTTTTGTACTTTAACAGGCTGTGCGTCTTTTTGTTCGTTGTATTTTTTTGCAAGACGTTCAATGTCACGGACAGTAAGGTCATTTGGCTTTATAAGGTTTGCAACCCTTATCATTTCTTCTTCGTCATTGAACGCAAGCAATGCCCTTGCGTGTCCGGAAGTAATTGTGCTGTCTGAAAGCAAATTAAGCACCGCCTGAGGAAGATTAAGAAGTCGTAGTGCGTTTGCGATAACAGGACGGCTTTTTCCGACGGATTTTGAAATTTGGTCTTGCGTCAGACCATAGTCGTCAACAAGCGATTTATAACCGAGTGCCTCTTCAAGCGGAGTGAGATTCTCACGCTGTAAATTTTCAATCATTGAAATCTGCATCATTTCTGAATCAGTCATTTCACGGACAATTACGGGAACTTCCGACAATCCTGCCATACGGCTTGCCCTCCACCGTCTTTCGCCGGCAACAAGCTGATAACCTCCGTCTGCAAGCGGACGTACAAGCAGTGGTTGTAATACTCCGTGAATTGCGATTGAGTCAGCCAGTTCCCTCAGACTTTCCTCGTCAAAATCGTGACGGGGCTGTGAGCGGTTAGGTTCAATGTCGGAAATTTTTAATGTAATTGTACCGCTGCCCTCATCAATATTATTCTCCTGAAAAATAGCGTCCAACCCTTTGCCGAGTCCGCCTCTTTTTGCTGCCATTTATTTTTCTGCCTCCTTTAACTGTTATTATTTATAATTTCTTTTGCAAGCTCCATATATGCAACCGAACCTTTGCACGATTTATCAAAATACATTATCGGCGTACCAAAACTGGGAGCCTCAGAAAGTCTTACACCACGAGGAATAACCGTACTGAAAACTTTTCGTGGGAAGAATTTTTTAACTTCTTCAACTACCTGTTGTGTAAGGTTCAGTCTTCCGTCATACATTGTAAGCAGTACGCCCTCAATTTCAAGATATTCATTGTAACGACGCTTGATTTTTCTGACGCTGTTCATAAGCTGTGACAGACCTTCGAGTGCATAATATTCAGGCTGAATAGGAACAAGGAGAGTGTCTGCCGCACAAAAGGCATTTGTAGTAATAAGACCAAGTGACGGTGGACAGTCAATGAATATGTATTCATAACTGCCCTTTATGAGTGCGAGAGCGTCTTTAAGTTTAGCCTCTCTGTGTTCTTTTTCAACGAGTTCAATTTCTGCGGCGGCAAGATCCATACTTGACGGAATGATGTCAAGATTCTGAAATTCCGTTTTTACAACAGTTTCAGCCGCCTTTACATCTTCAATCATAATGCTGTAAGATGAACGCTTAACACTGCGTTTGTCAACACCGACACCGCTTGTTGCGTTTCCCTGTGGGTCTATGTCAACGAGAAGAACCTTGTGTCCGAGCATAGCAATACCAGCCGAAAGATTAACGGCTGTGGTAGTTTTACCTACTCCGCCTTTCTGATTTGTAACTGCAATAATTTTGCCCAAATTTTTTCCCTCCAAAGCACAAAACGCTTTTATTTTTTATTTTACTTTATTGATTCCATTATATCACGAATTTTTATATCCGTAAATTGCTTTTTTAATGTTTTTCAAAAAAATGTTTCACGTGAAACACGGCGTGCCGCCGCCGTCAATTTGCGTTCAGACTTATTATTACCATTTACTCATTTTCCGCACAATAATTCAATGTTATTATCCCACGCAACACACTTATCTTATAATCAACTAATCTTAACGCAACAAATCAAAGTTTCACGTGAAACAATGGCAAGCTGCCATTCCAGATTTGCGTTCAAAGTAATTGTTACCATTTAATCATTTTCCGCACCATAACTCAATGTTATTATCCGAACTTCAATTTTACATTCTACATTCTTAATTCTGCATTATTTACAACTCCTAATTCCTAACTCCTCACTCCTAACTCACAAAAGCCGCCCGTTGATGTTCGGACGGCTTTTGTGTGGGGTTAGGGGAAAATTAACTTGTAATCAATTTCAGGCAGTCATATTTTTGCTGTTGTCGTCGGAGGTTATGTTTGATTTAGAAATTCTGACTGTATATTCAATGAAATCATCTGTTTCGTTCTGATTTGAAATTGCCTCAATGCCTGATGAACGCATTGTATTTACTGCTTTGTTGATGGTGTTTTCAAAAATTTTTATGTCTTTGATAACAACACATTTTTTCTGAGTTTTGCGTTTATGGATATTTTTTTCGTTAAGGGCGGCATCAATATATTTTTCTGACTGTGAAACATTCATATTTCTTTCGATTATTTCGCTGAGAATAATTCTTCTTGTTACAGGGTCGTCAATTCTGAGTAAAGCACGGGCGTGTCTTTCGGTAAGATTTGCTTTAAGAATCCACTCACGTTCTTCACGGCTGAGTTTTAAAATTCTCAGCTTATTTGCAATGGTTGATTGTTTTTTTCCTAAACGCTGTGCAGTTTCCTCCTGAGTCAGTCCGTAAACATTCATAACCGTATTTATTCCCTCTGCCTGTTCAAAGATATTCAGGTCTTTTCTTTGCAGATTTTCCACGAGTGAATAAACAGCCGCCTGTGTATCATTACAGATAATAACATAACACGGTACTTTTGATTTTCCGCACATTGCCGCCGCACGAAGTCTGCGTTCGCCCGATATAAGTTCATATTCCACTATGCTTACTTTTCTGACTGTAAGCGGCTGTAAAATTCCGTTTTGCTTTATGCTTTCCGCCAGTTCCTTTAAGTCTTCCTGTCTGAATATTTTTCGTGCCTGAGTGCGACACGGACGGATTTGTACAAGCGGTATTTCAATTATTTTATTTTGATTTCTTACGGCAGATAACATTACAGCCACACTCCTCTCTGTGACTTAATAATATCACCGTTTTTATAATTTTTCTGTCAAATCCTGCCATACAAAAAAATAATGCAGAATTAAGAATGCAGAATGCAAAATTAAAGTTTGGGTAATAATTCTGCACTCTGCATTCAGCATTTTGAATTTTTATAAGGGTTGTTTGTTTATTTTTACGCTACGGCGAGGGTATTTTTGCGGAATGGGGTTTATCTTTTTGATTGTAATGATTGTTCTTGTACTGCCGTCGGGCAAGGTTAATTTTTCGCAATTTTCGATTTTTCCGCCTAAAACTGATATTGCGTTTTTTGCATTTTCAAGTTCGTTTTCGCCGTCAGAACCTTTCATTGAAACAAACACTCCGCCGACTTTTACATAAGGCATACAGTATTCGCATAATGCCGGAAGATTTGCAACCGCTCTTGAAACGGCAACATCATATTTTTCACGGAATTTCGGATTTTGTCCGCCCTCCTCCGCCCTTGAATGAACGGTCTGTGCCTTAATATCTATTGTATTGCACACCTCGTCAAGAAAAACAAGCCGCTTGTTAAGGCTGTCGAGTAATGTCAGATTTATGTCATCACGCATAATTTTAAGCGGTATTCCCGGAAATCCCGCACCTGTACCAATATCAATAACGGACGCATTTTCTTTTATGTCGGCATATTTCAGTAAAGTAATGCTGTCTATGAAATGCTTTACTGCAACTTCCGTATCTTCTGTAATTGCCGTCAGATTGATTTTTTCATTCCATTCCAAAAGCAGTTTTGCGTAGGTTTCAAATTTCTGTTTTTGCGTGTCGGAAATTAAAATATTATTTTCGGCACACCATTTTTCAAGTATTTCAGAAATCATATTCAATTCTCCTTGCCGTGATTTTTGAGTGACGCAAGATAAATTACAAGCACCGAAATATCCGCCGGACTTACTCCCGAAATTCTGCCAGCCTGTCCGAGATTTGACGGACGGACTTTATTCAGCTTTTCACGTGCTTCAAGACGCAATCCCTCAATCTTTGAATAGTCAATATCTTTCGGCAAGAGTTTCTTTTCCATTTTTCTTACCTGTTCAATAATTATAAGCTGACGTTTGATGTAGCCCTCGTATTTAATTTCAATTTCAACCTGTTCAAAGATATTCGGGTTAATGTCGGGACGGGTTGTGTCAATGCTTTTCAGAACGTCATAATTAAGTTCGGGACGTTTCAAAAGGTCGATAAGTCTTATTCCTGTATTAACTTCTGATGTTTCACGTGAAACAAGTATTTTGTTCAATTCTTCTGACGGCGGAATAACAGTTTTTTTGATTCTTTCAAGTTCCTGTTTCATAAGCTTCTGTTTTTCGGTAAACTTCTGCCAGCGTCTGTCTGTAATAAGTCCAACTTCTCTGCCTATCGGAGTAAGACGTGTATCAGCATTATCCTGACGGAGAATAAGTCTGTATTCCGAACGTGAAGTCATCATTCTGTACGGGTCGTTACAACCTTTTGTCACAAGGTCGTCAATCAGCGTACCAATATATGAACTTGCCCTGTCAAGAATCATAGGCTCACGTCCGAGAACTTTAAGTGCGGCATTTATTCCGGCAACAAGTCCCTGTGCCGCCGCCTCCTCATAGCCTGAACTTCCGTTGAATTGTCCCGCACCATAAAGTCCCGGAAAATCCATAAATTCAAGAGTCTGATTCATCTGTATCGGGTCGGCACAAAAATATTCAATCGCATAAGCCGGACGCATAACAACACAATTTTCAAGACCTTTTATTGAATGATAGAATTTAAGCTGTACATCTTCCGGCAATGATGAGGACATTCCCTGTAAATACATTTCTTCCGTATCAATTCCGCACGGTTCAATAAAAAGCTGATGTCGTGGCTTGTCAGAAAAACGCATAATTTTATCCTCAATACTCGGACAATATCGGGGACCTATTCCCTCTATCTTTCCGCTATACATCGGCGAACGGTCAATATTATCAAGTATAATCTGCTTTGTTTTTTCATTTGTCCAGCTTATGTGGCACTTAATCTTGTTTTCTTTCGGGTGTTCGGTATCATAAGAAAACGGAACAACAGGTTCATCTCCCGACTGTTCTTCAAGTTCAGAAAAATCAATACTTGATTTCAGCACTCTTGCCGGAGTACCTGTCTTGAATCTTCTTATTCTCATACCGAGTTTTTCGAGCGAATCGGGCAAAAACTTTGACGGGAACATACCGTCAGGGCCGCTTTCGTAGGAAACATCACCTACATAAACTTTGCCCCCAAGATATGTACCTGTTGCAAGTATAACGGTTTTTGAATAATATTGTGCTTCAAGTCTTGTTGTCAAAAGCCATCTTCCGTCCTCAGTTCGTTCAAGTGCAACTATTTCAGCCTGACGGAGTTCAAGGTTTTCCTGTAATTCGAGCGTATGTTTCATTCTTGTGCTGTAAGCACGTCTGTCAATCTGAGCCCTCAGCGAATGTACTGCCGGGCCTTTTCCACGGTTAAGCATACGAATCTGCAAAAAACAATCATCTGTTGCCTTTCCCATTTCTCCGCCGAGTGCGTCAATTTCCCGTACAAGATGTCCCTTTGCCGTACCGCCAATTGACGGATTACAAGGACAGTTTCCGACTGCGTCCATATTTATCGTAAACACGCCTGTTTTACAACCGAGTCTTGCGGCGGCAAGTCCCGCCTCAATTCCTGCGTGTCCTGCACCTATAACTGCAACATCAAATTCACCAGCAATAAATTTCATACCTATCCCCCAAAACAATTTATAATTCATAATTATATTGTTTCACGTGAAACAATGTTTGACAAACAACCTTGTGTTTTACAGATTGTTTCACGTGAAACATTTTTTGATAAACAGCCTGTGTTTTACAGATTGTTTCACGTGAAACAATAATCTGCGTTTATTTTCCGACGCAAAAATGAGAGAACACTCTGTCAACAACTGTTTCCGTTACACGTTCACCGGTGAGTTCCAAAAGGCTGTTTATTGCGTCCTCAATTACAACCGTAACAGCGTCAAGTGTAATTCCCATTTTGATTGTGTCGATAGCCTCGCATACTGAATTAAGAGCATTTTCTGCTGAAACACGCTGACGTTCTGTCGCAAGAATACCCTCAGACGCATCAAGATTTGCCGTACCTACTATATCGGCAACTTCTTTTTCGAGTTCGTCTGCCCCGTTTCCGTTCAGTGCCGAAATATAAACTATATGCTTTAAACGCTGACTTATAAATTCAACATCAAGCTGTTGTTCAAGGTCGGTTTTGTTTATCACCGCAACAGCCGGTGCGTCTTTGAGAAGTTCAACGAGTTCCCTGTCGTCATCTGAAAGCGGCTGCGACGAATCAAAAACCGCAAATACAAGTCCGGCTCTCATAACTCTTTCCTTTGCCTTTTGAACGCCTATGCTCTCAACGGGGTCATCGGTTGAGCGTATTCCGGCGGTATCTGAAAGATTGAGCGGAATTTCTCCGAGCATAACTGTTTCTTCAATTACATCTCGTGTTGTACCCGGAATATTTGTTACGATAGAGCGTTCACAGCCTGAAAGCAAATTCATCAGGGTTGATTTTCCGACGTTTGGACGACCAGCAATAACTGTATCCACACCCTCTCTTATAACCTTACCTGCATCGTAATTTTTGAGCAGCTTTGACAGTTCGGTTTTACATTCTGTCAAAGTTTCAATAAGATTATCTGTATTAACCTGTGGAATATCGTCTTCGGGATAATCTGCCCAAGCCGACAGATGTGCCGCACAGTTTACCAGCCTTTCACGCACGGAGTCAATTTTTTGCCTTAATTTTCCCTCCATACAGGACAAAGCCGCCCTTGCCGACTGAGAACCTCTTGCGGAAATAATATCCATAACAGACTCCGCCTCAGTAAGTCCCATTTTTCCGTTAAGAAAAGCACGTTTTGTAAACTCACCGGGTTCAGCGGAAACAGCACCGTTTTTCAGAACCGCACGTAGTACACGCTTTGTAACATACATACCACCGTGACAGGAAATTTCAACGACATCTTCCCCAGTGTAGCTGTGCGGTGCATTGAATACTAACGCAACAGCCTCGTCAATAAGTTCGTCGCCGTCATAGACTTTTCCATAAGTTGCGGTGTAGCCTTTCATTTCAGTAATTTTTTTATCCGATACGGATTTAAAAACTTTTTCTGCAACCTGTTTAGAGTTTTCGCCCGATATTCTTATAACACCGACACCGCCTATACCGTTTGCGGTAGCGATTGCGGCAATAGTTCTTTCGCTCATATTTTTTCACCTGTGTAAAATTTATATTTTGAAAATTATCTGCCGAAAAGATTTTCAACACATAATTAACGGTTGAATTTATTATATCACGCACAATCAAATATAACAAGAACGGAAAAGTTTTCAACCGTTGAAAACTTTGTAAAAAGCTATTATTACTATTTGTATATTAGATATTTATTTATACTTATGGTATTACAAAAATAATTACGCATTACGCATTACGAATTACGCATTAAAAAGCGGCAGTGACATAAAGTAGTGCCGCTTTATGTCCTCTGCCGTAAGAAAAAGAGTAATTGTTATTATTATTTTGTATCGTTTCTTGTTATTTCGATTTTGCCGTAAAGAGATGTGTCAGGAAGTTCGTTTATACTTTCTCTCGGCTTTGAATTTTCTTCTTCAAAGGTACTGAACAGACTGTCCTGTGGCTTTTCATCGTTGGAATACTGTCTGCGTTGATAGCCGCTTGTGCGTGGCTGTCTGTTATATGAACCGTCCTTGTTAAAATTGCTCTTTGAACGGTTGTTGCGTCCTCTGTTGTATGACGGTTTCTGGTCGGGGTCAGGGCCGATAACAACGTGACGCTGTAAATTCTCGCCCTCAGACCACGATGTAGCACCCTTTACTTTCTGAACGGCAGTATGAATAATTCTTCTTTCATACGGGTTCATAGGTTCAAGAGATGTTTTCATACCTGTTTTGCAAGCCTTGAACGCAAGTTTTCTGCCGAGAATTTCAAGAGTCTTTTCTCTTTTTTCACGGTAGTTGCCGATATTGATTGAAATTCTGTAATAGCTTTCATCAACGTGATTTGCAACAAGACCGGCAAGATATTGTAATGCGTCAAGAGTTTCACCTCTGTGACCGATAATAAAGCCGATATTTTCACCGTCAATATTTATTACTGCACCGTTTTCGTTTTCTTCGGAAGTCATTGTAACACCTGTAATGCCCATTTTTCCGAGAATTTCCGAAAGATATTCCTTTGCGGATTCAAGCGGAGTTACCTCTACATAGGCTCTTATTTTTGCCGGACTTCCGCCGAAAAGACCGAATTTCTTTTTTTCGGGCTGCTGCAATATTTCAAAATTAGTGTTTTCAATATCCGTTCCCAATTCCTTACAGGCAATATTTTTTGCTTCTTCAATAGTTTCCGCAGTAGCAAATGCCTCACGAATCATTTTTCATTACCCCCTGTTATTTTTTCTTTCCCTGATAGTTGCTGCCGGAATTTGTGTTTGATTTTCCGGATTTTTGCTTTTGGGACTTCTTTGTATTTTTTGAATTTGAATTATTTTTGTTTTTTGTCGGAATTTCAGGTTCAATATAGTCGGGAGCGTCAATAAATGCCAACTCTGCCTCTTGCTGTCTTCTGAGTACAATACGCTGAGCCTCAGCCTTTGCCTCCATAATATTTGCATTATAGAATTTGTTCATTATAACCGACTGTACAAAACCAAGAACCGTTGATGCAATCCAGTAGAAACCAACCGCACCCGGTACGGTATAAGCAATCCACGCTGAAAACAGCGGCATACCAAAAATCATTATAAACATACAACCCTGAGTTTTTGTGCCGTTCATCTTCTGCGTAAGCAACATACTTGCAACGGAAGTAACAAAGCACAATACAGGAATAAGCCACATCATTGACGCAAACGAACTTGTATTCGGAGTTGCAAGAAGGTCAAGACCACAGAAATTAAATCCGTTACTAAATTCACTTATGCTGTTTGCCTCATTTGCCGTAAACAGAGGATTTCCGTTACTGTCGATAAGATACGGCTGTAACTGTCCGAAATATTTTACAATACTTATCTGTCCGTAAAAGCCGTTGATTGAAGTACCGATACCGGGCAAGGTTGAAAGTGCATTTACAGCCATTGAAACCTTATCTGCCGCAATATGCAGTGTGTTTGTAAGCGGATTTATAACAGAATAGTACACACCAAACATAATAAGCATAGGTGCTATCATAGGCAGACAACCCGACATAGGACTTACATTTTCCTTTTGCATAAGCTTCTGAACTTCTTCATTAGCCTTTACCTTGTCGTTTGCGTATCTCTCCATTATTTCCTTTTGTTTTTGCTGAAACCGTGCATTTGCCGCCATAGATTTCTGCTGTTTGATTGAAAACGGAAACAAAAGTGCCTTGACAATAATTGTAAATATAATAATCGCAATACCGAAATTATTTACAAGATAAAAAGCCGCCCAAAGAATGTAGCCGAATATACTTCCGAAGAAGTTAAATATTTCCATCATTTGCGAAAACCAATCCCTTCACCTTTTGTCCTGAAAATATATACCAAAAGACGAGCCATAATATTTATTTCTTATAATGAATCATCTTATAATTTTTTTCTTTTTTTTCGGGAACGGGGTCATATCCGCCCCTTGAAAACGGGTTACATCTGAGAATCCTCCATATTGTCAGAAACGTGCCTTTTAACGCACCAAAACGCTGAATTGCCTGAATACCGTAAACTGAGCATACGGGATAATATTTACAGCACGGAGGAGTCCTTGAAGATATATATTTCTGATAAAATCGTATAAGCCAAATAAGCGGGCGTCTCATTTTAAAACACCCGCCTCTTTCAGCTCTTTTCTCATTGCACGCAGAATGTCCGTACTTTTTACAAAAGGTGTTTTTCCTCTTGCAACAAAAACCAGGTCATAACCCGGCTTTATTTCATCAGCAAGCTGAAAATAAGCCTCCCTGATGATTCTGCGTGACCTGTTACGCATAACGGCCTTGCCGATTTTTTTACTTGTAGTGATGCCGATTCTTACATTGCGTGTGCGGTTTTTCATAACGTATGTTACAAGCACCGACGAACTGTAAGAACGACCACGAGAGTAAAGTCTGCGAAAATCCTTATTTTCCTTTAAAGTGACCAACTCACCCAAAATAATCATCCAGTCCCAAAAAATTACTCTTATACAGACCGCCTGCGAAAACTCCGCCCATAGCGGAACCGTGCCAAAAAGTGCATTATACGCACAGTCTTACACTACAAAGACAAATTAGCGGCAAAACTCAGTAAGTAAGCTGCTTTCTGCCCTTTGCTCTGCGGCGGGCAAGCACCTTGCGACCGTTCTTTGTAGCCATTCTCTTTCTGAATCCGTGCTCCTTTTTTCTGTGGAGCTTCTTCGGCTGATAAGTTCTCAGCATTAGAAAATCCTCCTTTCAGCTAAGGTACATAAAAATGCACCGTCATAAAGTGTTCAAGATATAACCTTGCAATTTAGAATTATAACCTATCTAATGCACTCCTGTCAACTAAAAAATACATAAATTCAGCATTTATGAGAAGAAATTTATTTTCAACACGATTTAAACAGCGGAAAACTTATCAATAATATATACACGCATACGATATTTTCAACATTACGGTTGAAAATGTTAAAAATTATTTGAAAAGTTCTTATTTATATGTTATAATTAGTCTTGTATAAGTGTTTGTTAATTGAACAATGCGGCAAACACGCTTAAAAAGCCGTTAATAATCTTTTGCCGCATAAGTCAAGAATTTAAAAGCAGGGAGAAATGTATATTTATGGATTCATTTAATGAAGCGTGGGGCATAATCTGTGATTACTGCAAACAGCGTATCACGGACGTTGCCTATAAAACGTGGATAAGCAAAATTGAACCTATCAAATTGGATTTCGCCGAAGGAAAAGCAGTTCTTATGGTACCGGGGGATTTTCACCGTCAGACGCTTATAAGAGGCTATATGCCTTTGCTTAACGATGCTTTTGCGAGCGTGTTCGGAGAGGGTATCAAAATATGCTTTACTGTCCCTGAGGAAATAATGTCAAAGGAACAGGAAATTAACGACAGCATAATTGATACCGACTATGAATTTACATTTGAATCATTCATTGTAGGTTCGTCCAACAAGTTCGCACACGCAGCGTCGCTGGCGGTTGCAACAAATCCGGGCAGAGCATACAACCCTCTGTTCATATACGGAAATTCAGGACTCGGAAAAACTCACCTTCTCTATGCAATACGCAACGAAATCCACAAAACCAGTCCGGAAAAAAACATTGTCTATGTAAAGGGCGACGATTTTACAAACGAGCTTATTGAGGCAATACGCACCGCAACACCAAACGAATTTCGTCAGAAATACAGAAAATCAGATGTTCTTCTGGTAGATGATATTCAGTTTATCGGCGGTAAGGTTTCAACTCAGGAGGAATTTTTCCATACCTTCAATTCACTCTATGAGGCAAAAAGTCAGATAGTTATGACTTCTGACCGTCCGCCAAAGGAAATAAAAACCCTTGAAGACCGACTCCGCAGCCGCTTTGAATCAGGTCTTATTGCCGACATTCAGCCGCCGGATTTTGAAACCAGAATTGCAATAATCAAGCGTAAAGCAGAACTTCTTGAAATAGATATTCCCGACGATGTTGTAGAATATATTGCAACAAGACTCAAAACAAATATCAGACAGCTTGAAGGCGTAGTAAAGAAACTCAAAGCCAAATGTCTGCTTTACGGCGAAAAAATAACGCTCAATGTTGCACAGAAAACCATTTCGGACATTCTGAACAACGAACAGCCACCGCCGCTTACAGTAGAAAAAATCATTGACGAGGTTGCACATACATTCGGTGTAACCGGCGATGACATACGCTCATCAAAGCGTAATGCAAATATCTCAAATGCCCGTCAGATTGCGATTTATGCCGTAAGAGAAATTACAGACCTTTCTATGAACCTTATCGGCGACGAGTTCGGCGGACGTGACCACTCTACAATAGTATATGCGATAAAACAGATAGAAAAAAATATGAGCAAAGACCCGAAACTCAAATCCACAGTAGATGATATTATCAAAAATATAAGGGATCGCTGATTTAATTTTATGACTGCAAATGATTTTTTGAATTTTCAACAAGTTGTTAATTTACATTCAACAATTCAACAAACCCGGTTGAAACATATATTTTCCACTTTCCAACATTTTCAACAAGTTTTCAACTTTCCACCAACATATTTCAACCGCTATGTTGAAACAAAAGTTTTCCACAAAATTATTTAAACTGAGGTCAACAAACTTTCAACTGTTGATAAATTGTTAAAAATCGCATTGTATTCAGAAAAATTAAACTTTTCAACTTATTAACAGCCCCTATTACTATTACTGAAATATATCTATTCTTATGTGTTATTTTTCCAGAAAAAAGGACTGATCAGATGAAATTTCAATGCAGCCGCCAGAAACTCAACGAAGCAGTTACAAATGTTCAAAGAGCAGTATCTACAAAATCCACAATACCAGCACTTGAAGGTATCCTCATAAAAGCAGCAGACAATAAAATAACCCTTTGTGGCTATGACCTTGAAATAGGTATAACAACAACTATTGATGCTGATGTAAGAGAAAACGGTTCAGCCGTACTCACAGCGAAACTTTTTGCCGAAATTATCAGAAAAATGCCAGAGGACACCATTACAATAGAAACAGACGAAAAACTTATCGCATATATTTCAGGCGGTAAGGCAGAGTATAAGATTATCGGAATATCAGACGAAGAATATCCCGAACTGCCGTCTGTAAACGGAAGCGACAAGTTCAACATAAACGGCGGTACTCTCAGAAGTATGATAAGCCAGACAATATATGCCGTTTCCGACAAGGATATAAAACCGGCTCATAAAGGTTCACTGTTTGAAATCGAAAACGGAAACATAAAGATAATATCCGTTGACGGTTACCGTCTTGCAATAAGAACCGAAAAAATAGACTATAATGACGAAAAAAACTTTATAGTACCGGGAAAATCTCTTTCAGAAGTAACCAAACTCATCACAGATGAAGAAAAAGACGTACAGATAACAGTCGGCGACAGACATATTGTGTTCCAAATTGACAATTATTCAATAATAACCCGTCTTATCGAGGGCGAATTTATGAACTATAAAGCCGCTCTGCCAAAGACTCATTCAACGGAAATGAAAGTCAACACAAGACAATTTATCAATGCTATTGAAAGAATGTCACTTTTGCTGACAGAAAGACTAAAAAGTCCGATAAGATGTAAAATTGAGGACGGACTTATCAAAACATCTTGCAATACTTCTCTCGGTCAGGCTTATGATGAATTTCCTGCTGAAATAAGCGGCGAGGATATTGAAATCGGTTTTGACAACAAATATCTTCTTGACGCACTCAGAAATTCCGAAACGGACGAGGTAAAAATACAACTCAGCAGTCCGTTAAGCCCGATTGTAATTATGCCAAGCGAGGGTAACAGTTTTCTGTTCCTCGTACTGCCTGTGAGGTTAAAAAATGAAAACTGAAAAAATTACACTCAGACCTGATGAAGAATTTATACGTCTTGACTGTATCATAAAAATGTCAGGAAATGTTGCAACAGGCGGACAGGCAAAAGTAGTTATTCAGAATGGAGAAGTAAAAGTAAACGGTGAAGTCTGCACTATGCGTGGCAAAAAAATGAGAAAAGGCGACAAAGCCGAGTTTGACGGAACCGTTTTTGAGGTGTGCTGATTTGTTTGTAAAAAGTCTTTCGTTTGAAAATTACAGAAACCTTAAAAATACAACAATAATGCCCACCGAGTCAATAAACGTAATATGCGGCGACAACGCACAGGGCAAGACAAATCTGCTTGAATGTGTGTGGCTTTTCACAGGCGGACGGTCTTTCCGTGGTTCAAAGGACAGCGAACTTATTTCTTTCGGACAGAATTACGCAAAAATACAGTTATGCTTTAATTCCTGTAACCGTGACCAGACTATTGAAATAAATATAAAAAACGGCAGACGGAGTGCCATTCTCAATGATGTTCCGAAAAGCTATGTTTCACACATAATCGGAGTGTTCTGTGCTGTTGTCTTTTCGCCCGACCATTTGACGCTTGTAAAGAACGGTCCTGAGGAAAGACGGAATTTCATTGACGGTGCATTGTGTCAGATAAAGCCGTCTTATGCCGCCGCACTCACAAAATACAAACGTATTCTCAATGAACGCAACGCACTTTTGAAAGATATTCAAAAGCACCGTGAACTTATAGATACACTTGATATATGGAATGACAGGCTTGCCTGTGAGGGTGCTTTAATCTCTTATGAAAGAGCTGCATATATAAAAAAGCTGTCACAGCCGGCAATACAGTTCTATGACGGAATTTCCGACGGAAAAGAACAGCTTTTGCTTGAATATAAAACAGGCTTTAACGGCAACGAGAATATGACCCGTGAGGAACTCAGAAACTCACTGCTTGAAAGCCTGAGAAAAAAACAGAATGACGACATTTATGCCGGTTTTACGACAACAGGCGTACACCGTGACGACCTGACCATAAAAATCAACGGATATGACGCAAAAAATTTCGGTTCACAAGGGCAACAGCGTTCGGCGGTTCTTGCAATGAAACTTGCGGAGGCTACTGTTCTCGGAAACGAAAAAGGCGAAAAACCAGTCATTCTCCTTGATGATGTATTAAGCGAGCTTGACCCGTCAAGACAGGATTATCTCCTGAACCGACTTGACGGCTTACAGGTATTTATAACCTGTTGTGAACCTATTATAAACGCAAAAAATCCTATTCACATAAATAAAGGCGAAATTACGGCTTTGGAGGGAACATAAACTTGTATCTTCATCTCGGAAAAGACACGGTAGTCAGAAAAAAAGACATTATCGGGATTTTTGACCTTGATACTTCTACCGTTTCCGCAACAACACGAAACTATCTTGCAAAAGCCGAAAAAGACGGCAAAGTTATAAACGTTTCCCCCGAACTGCCTAAATCCTTTGTTCTCTGCAAAGACGGCAACGGCTGTAAAGTCTATATCTGCCAGCTTTCCCCCGTCACACTCATAAAAAGAGCAACACAGTTTTAATAATGCGTAATTCGTAATGCGTAATTCGTAATTATTGAAAATAAAATTACTGGTTTCTATTATTAAAAAAGGAATGGTGTCAATGGCGAAAAAATTAAAACTTCCAAGGTGTCCTTACTGCCACAGAAAAATATCGTTTTTCGGGGCGGCTTTTCTCAAAACAAAGGGAGAATATAGCTGTGACACCTGTAAATGTATCTCAAATGTAGTAATAAACCGTTCAATTTACGGTATAGCAAGCATTACCTGTGTACTTTCACTGCTGATACTTGTTCTTTATTCGTATTTCGGCGACCACGGGAATATTCTCGGAGTTTTGCTTGTACTTTTCCCCTTTATTATTTTTTATGCTCTTGTTCCGTTTTTTGTCAGACTTGAACCCTGTGCTGACCGTTCACTCGAAAAGAAAATAAAGGAAAAACAACAAACTGTCGTTCCCGAAACAGCCTACAATGCCACTGTTACGGAAATGAACCGCACAAACCCGATAGAACTTAATGTCAGCGACGATTTTTCAAAAAACTTTCTCAAAACAAAAAATATGGTTGAACAGCAAAATAAATACGAAACCCAAACGCTTGAAAATGAAAATAACAATACAGACACTATTGTCTGAAACTGATTTTTTAACGAAAGCGGTGTTTTTAATTTGATGAAACTTCCTGTATGTCCGTACTGCCACTCGGTTTACAGATACAGAGATGTTGTAAATATTTCAGAAAAAAGGCATAACTGCTATCATTGTGGTCGTGCTTTTGAGGTTTCAAAGGCTACGGGACGAACTGTTCTTATGCTTATTGTTTGTTGTGTTCTTATTTCATTCAATGTGCTTTTGTTTTATACATCAAAAAATATAAATATCGTGGTTATGGCAATTACAGATGCGGCATTTATTGCGGCGGCAATTATGCTGTTTCCGTTTACGGTAAAATTCAGAGCCGTAAAGATGACAAAGTCGGAAAAACGAAAAAATAAAGCAAAGTAACAGGCTGTAAAGTCAGGATAACACGGAGGTAAAAATGGATACAAACGATAATATTTCTCAAACTACTCAGGAATACGGTGCCAATGAAATTCAGGTTCTTGAAGGACTCGAAGCCGTAAGAAAACGTCCGGGTATGTATATCGGTTCAACAGGTCCGAGAGGTCTGCACCACCTTGTATATGAAATTGTGGATAACTCCATTGACGAGGCACTTGCGGGTTACTGTACAAAAATTGATGTGTCAATTCTCCCGGGAAATATAATAAGGGTTTCAGACAACGGACGTGGAATCCCTGTCGGTATTCAGCCAAAACTCGGAATACCGGCTGTTACGGTAGTATTTACCGTACTTCACGCCGGAGGTAAATTCGGCGGCGGCGGTTATAAAGTTGCCGGAGGTCTGCACGGAGTCGGTGCGTCAGTTGTAAACGCACTCTCGGAATGGACGGAAGTCAAAGTCTGCGACGGCGAAAAAATTTACCGTCAGCGTTTTGAGCGTGGAATAACCGTAACCGAACTTGAAGTTGTCGGCGAGGGTACACAGCGTGGAACGGAAGTAACTTTCAAGGCTGACCCGCTTATCTTTACTGAAACTGATGTATATGACTATGAAACGCTTTCCACAAGACTGCGTGAACAGGCTTTTCTCAATGCCGGAGTTCATATTGAACTGCGTGACGAGAGAGATTCTGAAAACATAGTTCAGGAAAATTTCTGCTATGAGGGCGGCGTATCAAGTTTTGTTGAATATATACACAAGAAAAAGGCACTTGATGTAATTCACCCCGATATAATTCATTTCCAGGGAAAAAATGATGATGATACGGCATCGGCTGAAATTGCTATGCAGTATAACGAAAGCTATAACGAACTTATACTTTCCTTTGCAAACAATATTCATACAAATGACGGCGGTACTCACGAAGAAGGCTTTAAGAGAGCCTTGACAAGAGTAATGAACGACTATGCAAGAAAATTCAATATCATCAAAGAGGGCGAAAAAAGCCTCAGCGGTGAAGATGTCCGTGAAGGACTTACCGTTGTCATAAGCGTAAAAGTCAAGGACGCACAGTTTGAAAGCCAGACAAAAGCAAAACTCGGCAACACATCTATCCGCACACTTGTCGATAAACTTGTAAGCGAAAAACTCGAACAGTATCTTGAAGAAAATCCGTCAACGGCAAAGGCAATTCTCGACAAGGCCCTCACCGCCTCACGTGCAAGAGATGCCGCAAGAAAAGCCCGTGACCTTGCAAGAAGAAAAACAGCAATGGAGGGTGCCGGACTTCCCGGTAAACTTGCCGATTGTCAGTCAAGAAATGCCGAAGAAACCGAAATTTATATCGTAGAGGGCGACTCTGCCGGCGGTTCAGCAAAGGGCGGTCGTGACAGACGTTTTCAGGCTATTCTGCCGCTCTGGGGCAAAATGCTCAATGTAGAAAAAGCAAGACTTGACAAGGTTTACGGCAATGATAAACTTATGCCGGTTATTACCGCACTCGGCTGTGGAATAGGTGACGAAATTGACCTTTCAAAACTGCGTTACGGAAAAATTATAATTATGGCAGATGCCGATGTTGACGGTTCTCACATCAGAACGCTTATGCTGACGTTCTTTTTCCGTTTTATGCGTCCGCTTATTGAAGAAGGACACGTATATATAGCACAGCCGCCGCTTTACAGAATTTCAAAGGGCAAGGAACATAATTATGCTTATTCCGACCAGGAAAGAGATAAAATTATGAAAGAACTTGGCGGCAAATACGAAATTCAGCGTTACAAAGGTCTTGGCGAAATGGACTCCGAACAGCTCTGGGAAACAACAATGAACCCTGAAACACGTATTATGCTGCGTGTTGAAATGGAAGATGCCGCCGCCGCTGATGAAGTATTCACAATACTTATGGGCGACAAGGTAGAACCAAGACGTGAATTTATCGAAAAGAACGCAAAATACGTTCAGAACCTTGACGTTTAATTTAATGCGTAATTCGTAATGCGTAATGCGTAATTTAAATTAGCTTTGAAGAAATGAGGAGAAATTTTTTAAAATGAAGGAACAGGACTCTATTCCTCCGTCTGAAAATCCGGATTTATCGGAGGAACAACAAAATAAATCCGAAGAACAGCGTATAAACGAAATTGCCGAAGAACTCAGAAATCTTGATGACAGCAAAAATCCCGAATGGGACGGTTCAGAGGCGGAATTTGTTGAAGATGACGATTCCGCCGAGTACGAAATTCCCGAAACAGGAATAAAGCTTTCTTATGTGCTGACTCAGGACGAAATGTACCGTTGTCTTTATCACAGCAACACTTTCAAAACCAAAGGTGCAAGAGCCGTTGTACAGAGTATAATTCTTGCAGTGGCGGCAGTGATATTCTTTATTGCGTATTTTATGAGTGATAATCAGTACGGCGGATACAATATATTTTTCGGGATTGTGTCGCTTGTTATGATTGCGGTGATATGGGTTGTTCCCCATCTTCATATGAAAAGTATGGCAAAACTTCTGGCAGACGGCAAAACCATAGAAACAGAAATTTATCCTACACATATTGACATAGGTCGTGACGACGGAGCGTGGAGTATTGAGCTTGACGGCAGTTCCGAAATAGAGGAATTTGACAATATTTTTATGATTTATACTCAGAAAGGTCAGAACTTTGCAATACCCGAAAGAGTGATTGAACCTGAAATTTACAATGATATACGTGCAATTCTTATGTCAGGTACAAAACCAAAGGACGATGAAGAATAATGAAAAATGAAACAGTAATTACCGCACGTTATGCCGAAACCGACCAAATGGGAATAATACATCATTCTGTATATCCCGTGTGGTTTGAAGTCGGACGTACAAACTTTATAAAAATGCTTGGCGTGACATATTCACAGCTTGAAAAGGACGGTGTTATGCTTCCGCTTTGTGAACTTGGCTGTAAATATATAAATCCTGTACATTATGAAGATGAAGTTATTATTGAAACTTCCGTAAAAAAAGTAAGTTTTGCAAAGATTGAGTTTTCGTACAGAGTGATTATGAAAGACAGCGGAAAACTTATGGCAGAGGGATTTACCGTTCACGGTTTTGTAAATTCCGAAACTTTCCGCCCTGTAAACATAAAAAAATTAAATCCCGAAATGTACCAAAAACTCCTGAACGCACAAAATGACTGATTAAGTGGTGATATTTATATGTCTGGTGGCAAAAAACCTATTGAATGTTTTAAAAATAAAATTACAATACAGAATTATGCAGAGGCATACCGGATTTTTGATTTAAGACACGGTGCGTCATCAGGCGGAGAATGGAAAGCGTCTGTTTTCTTTGTTATCGGACTTGTAATGCTGTTTTTTATTCTTATGCAGAATTTTAATCTTGCAAAAGTTCCTGTTGCAAGTATAGTTCTGTTGATTTGTATGTATATGTGTACCCATTATATTTATCTTTTGCCGAAAAGGGCAAAACTTAATGGCGAACATATCTACAAAAGTTCAAAACTCCTTTCAAAGCCTTATCAGACTGAAATTTACCGTGATTATTTCGTTATGAAAAACGACTGTGAATATATACGCAAATACTATGCTGAAATGAGCGATTGTATCGAAACAGACGACATATTTGTGCTTATAGGCGGCATAGAAAAACAGATAAACGTTATTTCAAAAGAATGTCTTACTGAGGAACAGTGCAGTAATATTTCAGAACTTTTCAAAAAAGAGGCAGTACGGATTTACAGACGGACAAAAAGCAGTAAAAAAAGGAAATGATAAGCTATGGAAAAAACACCTTTTCTTGAAACAGGCTTTCTTATTACAGAAGAAGACTTCATAAATATGTCGCTTACAAGGCAGAAATACAGCACACCAAAGGAAAACAGGCTGATATTGCGTATATTGGGATTTATTGCCGTTCTTTGTGGTGTTGCCGCATATATAGTATTGGGAGGAAATATTTATCAGATTATATGCTGGATTTTGCTTATTGCAATAGGTCTGTTTGCACTGTTTTATTATGATGTGATAAATCCGTCAATGACAAGGAAACAGGCAAAGAATTTCTATAATTTCAATAAAAACGCAATTACTTCAAAGACCGTCAGATTTTATGACGACGGTTTTCAGATAGATTCAGACAACTACAAACTTTCCGTTCCGAAAAAATTTATATATACGGCTGTCGAAAGCAAATCAACAATACTTATTTATCTTGATAAAAATGATTTTTGTTTCATTCCGAAAAGAGTATTTTCAGATGAACAGCTTAAACAGATTCAGGACTTTGTACATTCAAAAGACCCTGACAAATATCACGAAATTGTGATGTAAAAATTCGTATTAAAATTTCCGAAAGAGGTGTTGAATTTGGATATTGAGGAAAACACTCAGGACTCTAAGATTATAAATGTCGATATTGAAAGAGAAATGAAAAAGTCATTTCTTGATTATTCTATGTCGGTTATTGTTTCACGTGCGTTGCCTGATGTACGTGACGGCTTGAAGCCTGTACACAGACGTATTCTCTATTCACAGTATGAGGACAACCTTACCCCTGACAAGCCGTACAAAAAATGTGCGACAACAGTAGGTAACGTTCTCGGACGTTATCACCCACACGGTGATGCGTCTGTTTATGACGCACTTGTCCGTCTTGCACAGGATTTTTCAATGCGTTATACGCTTGTTGACGGTCACGGAAATTTCGGTTCGGTTGACGGTGACCCGCCTGCCGCATACCGTTATACAGAATCTAAAATGAGCAAAATCAGTGTTGAAATGCTGACGGATATTGACAAAGAAACAGTGGATTTTATACCGAACTATGACGACAGCCGAAAAGAACCGTCTGTTCTCCCCTCTCGTTTTCCTAATCTTCTTGTAAACGGTTCAACAGGTATTGCCGTAGGTATGGCGACGAATATTCCGCCGCATAATCTCGGTGAAGTTATTGATGCGGTATGCTGTGTTATCGATAATCCCGACGCATCTCTTGAAGAAATAATGGAACACATAAAAGGCCCTGACTTCCCCACCGCCGGAATTATTATGGGCAAAAGCGGTATTCGTGCGGCTTATGCAACAGGCAGAGGAAAAATTACCGTCCGTGCAAGAGCTGAAATTGTCGAGGACAAAAACAACCGATACAAAATAGTTGTGACAGAATTGCCGTATCAGGTAAACAAGGCACGTCTTGTTGAAAGTATCGCAAATATGGTAAAAGACAAGCGTATTGACGGTATTTCAAATATTGACGACCATTCCGACAGAAACGGTATGCACATTGAAATTACCCTCAAAAGAGAGGCATCTCCACAGATTGTGCTGAATAATCTCTATTCATTCTCACAAATGCAGATTACTTACGGCATAATTATGCTTGCAATAGTAAACGGCGAGCCGAAAATTCTCACACTTAAAGATATTTTACAGCATTACATTGATTTTCAGGTTCAGGTTATTACGAGAAGAACTCAGTATGACCTCAGAAAAGCCGAAGAAAGAGCACATATTCTTGAAGGCTTGAAAGTTGCGATAGATTTTATTGATGAAGTAATAAAGATTATACGTTCATCAAAAGACCAGCCGACCGCAAGGGCAAGACTTACCGAGCGTTTCGGACTTGATGACGTACAGACACAGGCTATTGTTTCAATGCGTCTTGGACAGTTGTCAGGTATGGAAAGAGAAAAAATTGAGGAAGAACTCAAAGGTCTTATTGCAAAAATTGCCGATTACAAGGACATTCTCAGCAACGGCGAAAGACTTCTCGGCATTATCAAAACCGAACTTACCGCAATAAAGAACAAATTCAACGACCCACGTCGTACAGAAATTGCATCAGTCAGCGGTGAAGTTGATATTGAAGACCTTATTCCGCACGAAGAATGTGTTCTTACAATGACGAATTTCGGCTATGTAAAGCGTCAGAAAGTCGATACCTACCGCACACAACGCAGAGGCGGACGTGGTATTTCTGGTATGAACAGACGTGAAGAAGACGTTGCAACGGATATGTTTGTAATCGGAACACACGATTATGTTCTTTTCTTCTCGAATTTAGGCAAGGTTTACAGACTTAAATGCTATGAAATTCCTGAGGGTTCAAGAACATCAAAGGGTATGAATATTAACAACCTGTTGCCGCTTGCAACAGACGAAAAAGTAACCTCAATGATAAAAGTTCCCGAAAACAGTGATGAAGATATGTTCCTTGTTATGATAACAAAGAAAGGTATCATAAAACGCACACCGACATCTTCATTCCGCACAAGCCGAAAAGGCGGACTTATTGCGATTGACCTTGATGAAGATGATGAACTTGTATGGGTAAGACTGACGGACGGCAATGCCGAACTTATGGTTGCAACACGTAACGGTATGGCAATACGCTTTAACGAAACACAGGTAAGACCTACGGGCAGAAGTGCAAGAGGTGTTAAGGCTATCACTCTTAAAGGTGACGACAAGGTAATCGGAATGTCCATTCTCCGTAAAGACGCATTACTGCTTACCGTATCGGAAACAGGCTACGGCAGATTGTCAGAATACAGCGAATACCGTATTCAGTCAAGAGGCGGCTATGGAATTATCAACTACCATACAGATAAATACGGCAAGGTTGCGGCAATCAAGTCCGTTGACCTTGACGACGATATTATCATTATTTCCGATAATGGTGTTATTATAAGAATAGAGGCATCATCAATCAGTGTATTTTCAAGAATAAGCAAAGGCGTTATTGTTATGAAAACAACTGACGACAGCAAGGTTGTTACAATAGCAAGGGCACCGCACGATTCTTCCGACGAAAACACAGATGAAATTGATGAAGATACTGACGAAGAAACAGACGATGACACAATCACTGACAACAGCGAGGAATAATTTTTGATATAATAATCAGACAAAATCAGATAATAGAATTATCAGGAATTTTGCGGAGGTGACTTTATGCCGTGGTATGCGTGGATTATACTGATTGTTGTGGTTATAGTTTTTCTTATAGTCGGTTTCCGCAATGCAAACCATAACTACACAATCGGCAGTGGTATGTTCAAGAACAGTGACAACAATCTTGACCGTGACGAACACCTTGACCCGTCTGATTATGACTATTACAACAAAAAAGACAAACTGAAATAACAAAACAGGGGCAGTCGCAAATTGATTTTACCAAAAGCGACTGCCCTATAATTTTATTCTTTTTCCGAAAAATAAAGCATAATTTTGCCTTTGTTACGCAGAGTAACAGCGTTGTTATAGACAGTTTATTGCATTTGATGAGGTTTCAGGTTATATTGAGTTCATCAAAACAACAAAGGAGATTATAAAAATGACATTAGGTGAAAAATTAAAAGAGGCAAGAAAACAGGTCGGACTTTCACAGGAAGAGTTATCTGAAAAGTTAGGAGTTTCCCGTTCTGCTGTTGCAAAATGGGAAACGGATAAAGGTATTCCCGATATAGATAATTTGAAAAACATTTCAAAATTATTGAATGTAAGTCTTGATTATCTTCTTGATGACGGAGAAAAAATTGACGAATTAGTTATGCGTGAACCGTATAACTTGTCAGAATACGGAAAAGGCAGCAAGAAAGCCAAAAAAGACCGTGTTATTCGTGAAAAATATCCTGATGCGGAAATTTACACACTTATCGGAAAAATGAAATTGACAAAGACTGAAAAAGTCATTGACAATGCACTTGGATTTTTAACCGACGCTCCGTTTGGAATACCGGAGTTTATCAACGGAATGAAAAATCTGGACAAGGAATTTTATCTTGTGGACAAGGAAAATAAGCAATTTTTTGTTACCGTGACTGACGAATTTATAGAAACACGTCAGCTTGCAAAGCGAATAGACAGTGATAAATTTGAAATCGGCAACTGGAAATTTCGTAAAGGTGGTAAGGTAAAATAAAGAAAATTTTATGAAAATATAGGTTATACAGCACAGGGGCAGTCTTAACGGCTGTCCCTGTTTAAATGTATTTTATGAAGTTTTTATCATTTGTTTGTTTTCAGATAGTCCAGAAACTCCTGTGTTTTGCTCCAATACTTTATGCCCCAGTTTTCAAAATTCCATTCTTCCATATAATTGTTGCACTCATAGTCTATGTAGTAAAGAATACCGTCCTGTACAACAAAATTTGTCGGGAAATAGTCTATGTTCAGCCCTGATTTTTTCGCCTGTTCAGCCATAGAATAAATCTGTTCCACATAAGGCTCAACGGAAATATCGTTTTTTACCATATTAAAGATTGTTTCACCATCAATATATTCTTTGACAATACGTTCATTGTCAGTGTCTATATCGAGCATTTTCGGGATTTTTATTCCTGCATTAAGCAACCTTTGATAGTCGTTTTTTTCAGCCTCTATTTTATTGCCAAAGTTATAGTACGAACAAGGTTCGTGGTGAATTTGTTTTAACACATAATTTTTGCCTTGCCTTTCCGCAAGATAAGAATAACCGCCCTTGCCTTTGCCAAGCAGTTTGATAATATTATACTCTTTGTTGTTTACACTTAATATTTCCATTTTCAACACCTCATACTGTTATTTCAATTATATTGCCCTCAAAACCTATAATACAGCTTTCGTAATATCCGTCACCTGTAACTCTTGGATTGCTTATTACTTCATAGCCGTCTGACTGAAAGCGTTTTGTAAGGGAATCAACATTTTTTCTGCTTCCGACACTGAATGAAAGATGTATATATCCTGTTTTGTTTAATTGTTTTTGATTATCTTCAATAAGATTTGGTCTTGTCATAATTTCAAGCCTTGTGCTGTCGTCAAAACTCAAAAAATATGACTGATAAAATCGAACAGGTCTGTTATATGTTCAAAATATTTTATGCGGTTTTCTATGATGTAATAATATTTACTTTTTTGAATAATGCTGTCGTTGATATTTCCACTTAATATTTGCTTATATATTTTTGTCGCTTGCTTGCCTTTTAATTGCTCAATATCAATCAATTTTTCTAATCCCATTAAATGATAAAAATTATCAGCGGAAAAGTACAATTTGATTTTTATGTTGTTTTCAAGTGTGAATATGTAGTCTTTGTTTAATAAGGTTTGATAGAGTTTTGCACATTCTGTTATATTTTCCATATTTCCCCACGAATAAAGGCACTCCGAACAAATCGAAGTGCCTTGCTTTTAAAGTATCGGTTTTCTTGACTTTAAGTCATAGTTGTAAACGGGCTTACCGAAAACCTTTCCAGCACCTCAGCACCAACTCACACAACGAAGAAGTATGCGTCAACGGTGAATACAAGGTTATTATCCTTGTATTATTATTATATTCTATTTTTTTTAAAAAATATACTGGTAATTTTAACAAATCAACATCAACAAATTATCGAAAATATATAAATGGATTTTACTGTATCTGTTAGATATTTGTTAGATAATACGGTGTACAGATTAGTTGGTAAAAATAACGAAATCCTCAAAAACAGCTTATTTAAGCTATTTTTGAGGACTTATTTTTGGCAGGGGCAGTAAGAATCGAACTCACGACACGTGGTTTTGGAGACCACTGCTCTACCAGCTGAGCTATACCCCTATAAGTGCGTAAATAATAATAACATAAAACCGTGTATATGTCAAGTAATTTTTAAATATTTTTTAGTTTTCGCAAGTATAAGGCATATTGAAAAAATCCTGTAAACTGATATAATATTTTTATTATATCAAACGAATGAAAGGAATAGTGAAATATGATAGGAATAATCGGTGCTATGGATATTGAAGTAAACGGAATTATTGAAAAGATGACCGACAAAAAATCTGAAACAATCAGTTCAACCGTTTATACATCAGGAAAAATCAGCGGAAAAGACTGTGTTGTCGCAAAATGCGGAATAGGCAAAGTTAATGCTGCTGTTGCCGCACAAACTATGATTCTGAAATACAATCCCGATATGATAATAAATACAGGCATAGGCGGTAGTACAAGCCTTAAAACACATATAGGCTATGTTGTGATAGCAGAAAATGTTGTTCAGCACGATATGGACACAACGGCTCTCGGTGACGAACCGGCAACGCTTTTTCTTCCTGAGGAAAATATTGTATATATTCCGTGCGATAAAGATTTAATTCAAAAACTTGAAACAGCGTGTAAAGCTGTCGGCGAAAATAAATATATTATCGGCACTGTTGCAACAGGCGACAAATTTATATCGGGAAACGAAAACCGTTCCGCACTCAATCAAAAATTTAATGCACTTGCCTGTGAAATGGAGGGCGGCAGTATTGGACAGGTATGTTATCTTAATCATATACCGTTTGCCGTTTTGCGTTCCGTTTCTGACAGTATGAGTGATGAAGACGACGCTGTGGAATATTCAACTTTCAGCAAATCAGCCGCCGAAAAATCCATAAAAATAATATGTTCGTTTTTTGAAATCTGATAAAACAAAAACACCTGACAGCAAAAATTAACGGCTGTCAGGTGAATTTTTTATGTTTAAGTGTGATTATGCCGGCTTTACATCAGCGGAGAAAAGCAGTTTAAGGTCTTTGCTGTCGGCAATACCGTCAACAGTAAGATTATTGTTTTCTTCAAAGTTCTTTACAGCTTCTTCTGTTACATTTCCGTAATAGCCTGTTGCGTTCTCGTCCATATAGCCAAGGTCAACAAGACGGTTCTGTATGATTTTTATGTTGTCGTCATCTTCACCGTTCTGATATTGCATATCATCAGTTATTTCAAGTGAATCATCAGCTTCAACAGTGGACTGTGTACTGTTTTCGTCTGAGATTTCACTGTTTTCAACGGAATTTTCGCTGTTTTCGTCTGAGGTTTCACTGTTTTCAATGGAAGTTTCGCTGTTTTCATTTGAAGGCTTGCTGTTTTCAACGGTGGTTTTGCTGTTTTCATTTGTAGTTTTACTGTTTTCAGCGGAATTTTTATCTGATGTTTCAGCTTTACTGTTTTGTGATGATGAAGACAGTTCAGGATAAACTATTTCAATAATATCCGAAAGTACCTGAGTTATACTGTTGCCCTGTCGTTCAAATACTGACGAATCTATTTCATATATATGTTTCTTTTTGACGGCGGTAAAATTCTTGAAGAATTTATCCGATAAAATGCGTTCCTTAACACCTGTGTCACAGAAAATATACTGCGGATTGGAAATTTTCAACGCATTAAGCATACTGTTTCCGCTCATTTCGTGTGAACAAACATTTACCATATTTGCATAAGAAAACAGCTTTCCGCATAATGTGTTTTCAGTTGCGGCTGTTCCGTCTGTATCATAAAGATAACACGCTGTCGCAACAACATCTTTTTCGGGTACAAGCCTCTGTAAATCGTCCATTGCAAGAGAAATTGCATTTGCCTTGTTTTTGCCGTTTTCACGACCTGTTATTTTTCCGTCCATAACGGAACAGATATTTTCGTAAAGCATAGTGAGTTCATCTGTTGTTCGTGCGGAAACCATTGTGAGAACAGTAATATTTTCTGATTTTAATTTTTTTGCAACAGATTCGTCAAGCGACTTATCGGCAAAAACAACATCAGGAGAAAGCTCTGATATTTTCTTAGTATTTGGTTTTACCTTTGTACCGACAGACGGCAGTGCTGAAATTTCGTCCTGAGTACATTCGTCAGAACGTGCGTCAATATTGTCGGCATATCCACACGCAATAAGTATATCGGCAACGGAATCACTAAGACATACGACAGAGTCGGGTTTTTCGTTGAATGTATAGCTTGCGATTTTTACAGGATATTCATCTTTACTGTTGTCTGAACACGCTGTAAAACAAAAAATCATAGAAATAACAAGCATTACTGCGGAAAATCTTTTCATATTGTTTTCTCCTTAAATGTCGTCAGAATATCGACAAAATTATTCTTCCTGTGCGGTTTTCATACGGGCTTCGGTGATTGATATAAACTGTCTTGCACATCTCGGTGAGCGACCGCCTCTTTCTATTGCCCACTGTTCAGCACCTTTTTCAAGTTCTTCAATGCTCATATTAAGGTTTCTTTCACGGGCAAGACTGCGTACAATTTCAAGATATTTTTCTTTATCTGGTTTAACGAAATTGATTGAAAGTCCGAAACGGTCAGAAAGTGAAAGGTTCTCCTGAATTGAATCGTTTCTGTGGAGTTCATCTCCCGCCCTGTCGGAAAAGTCCTCTTTTACAAGATGTCTGCGGTTTGATGTCGCATAAATCAAAGTATTGTCGGGACGTGCGGCAAGTCCGCCTTCAAGAACCGCTTTAAGCTGTGCATAGCTTTTGTCGTCGCTTGAAAAAGAAAGGTCATCAATAAATATGATGAATTTAAGCGGCAGTGCGGCAATCTGGTCAACAAGAATAGGAAATTCCGAAAGTCTGTCCTTTGGCATTTCAACCATTCTAAGACCGTCCTTGTAGTATTTGTTGAGTATAGCCTTTACAGTTGAGGATTTGCCTGTACCCCTGTCGCCGTAAAGCAGACAGTTATTACACTGTACGCCTTCAAGAAAAGCAACCGTATTGTCAACAACAAGTCCACGTGGAATTTCATAGCCTTTGAGTGATGACATTGAAATATTATCGGGGTGAATAACAGGTTCAATTCCCTTGTCACGCCATATAAATGCACGGTATCTTGCAAACATACCACAACCGTTTTTGCGGTAATAATCGGCAAGACAGTCTATTGCGTGTTCGTCGTCTGAAAATTCCTTTATCGGTGTACCTGTTTTCCAGCGTGGCAGACTGTTTGCAACAGAACCAAGCTCGTCACGGTGCATATAGTCATTGAGTATCTGTTCGGGTGTAATGGAACTTATGCGGTTAATTGCGGAAATATCACGTCTTATTGCACTGATAACTTCCGACGGCAAAGATTGTTCTTTTTTTGCGGCGGCAGCCTTTGAAAAAGCGTTTTCGTCAAAAAGTGCGGCTTCCGTAAGGCATTTTGCAAGACTTTCAGCATAACCTCTGTCACACAAAAGCGAAAAGAAGTTTCCCCAAGCCTGAGTAAATTCAAATACGGGCTTATCTATTGCACGTAAAAGTTCAAAATATGCTTTCGGAACAGTTCGGTTCAGTATTCCCTTATAGATTGATAATGATGACATAAGCAGTGCGGCTTCTTTTGTTGCGTTCATTTTTTCATCTTCCTGTTTCTTTTTATTTTTAATTATCTATATTTTACAATGATTTTCAGCATTAGTCAATTTAATTATTGTTGAAAAAACACAGCTTTAAAGAGCGTGAATTGGGCAATTATATCATTATCGGCATTTTGAATTGTTCAAAGCGACAATTAACGGTTCAACAGCAAATTATTTGTGGAAATACCTGTTTTATTATGCTATAATAAATTAAAAAAGGAGGACAGCTATGAAAACCGATTTGCCGCAAAACAAGGACTCAAATTTGCTTTCCGAAAAAGCCGTCAATATATGGCGTATAAGGGCAACTATTCTGCTTATTCTGTTTTCGTTTATCGACGGTGCTTTGCTTGTTTTTTTGCCGATAATGGCGACAATTTTAGGTGTTGCCGCACTTATAGTTTATCTGTCGGTTATTTTCATATATTGTCCTGCACTGTACCGTGTATGCGGATATGCCGTAAACAAAAATATTATTATAATAGAAAACGGACTGTTTTTTCATTATCATACAAAGATAAATTTTTCAAAGGTTCAATATTGCGTTATCTCACAAGGACCTGTTCAGAAAATATACGGCGTATGTTCACTTACATTTCTTACTGCCGGTTCGTCAGAAAAAATAATTGATATTTCCGTTACAAACGCTCAGAAAATTAAAATTTCTGTTGAAGAATAAAATTATAAACAGATTGCCTTTATTATTCAAGGAGATTTCCGTGTCAAATAACAGATATTACAAACGAACACACCCTTTTACAATACTTACACGTCTTAAAAGCTCGGTAATACTTTTGCTTATTCCCGTAATTCAACAGCTTATGTTCAAGCCTGAGGGTATTTTTGAAGTCATAAGCACAATGGGATTTAACGCAATTTATGCCGCAGCGGTTATTTTTTATGCAATATATTCTTACAGGTGCTTTATGTACCGTATGAAACCAAACGGAATACAAATAAAAAACGGATTTTTCCGCAAAAAATATTATACCGTACCTTTAAGCAAAATTCAGACTATAAACATACACAAAAACATTATCGCAAGAATTTTCGGTGCAATAAGGGTATCATTTGATACACCAGCCGGTTCAAGCCGTGACTATGATATTTCAGCCTATATTTCCGCAAAAAAAGCCGCTTATGTACTCTCAAAAACCGAAAACGAAAAGCCGAAAATTGCCGTTTACAAATCGGGCAATCTTAATATGTTGCTTATGGCGGCATTCTGGTCAAATCCAGCCTCAGGTCTGCTTATTATTGCACCATTTGTTTCAAAACTTGGCGACATTCTCGGAATTGAAATACAACAGCTTATGAATCAGTCCTTTGCATTTGATTTTCGCTGGCAGCTTGTTGCGATTGGTATTCCGCCTGTTGCCGCAGCTATTGCGAATATACTTCTTTTTGGCTGGGCGGTTTCAATGGCTGTTCAGTTTATGCGTTATGGAAGATTTTCCGCCTATCGTCAGGGCGAATATATTGTTATCACAAGGGGCATAATCAACAAAAACATCAGCTTTACACGTTCCGACAGAATTGCCGCTGTAACGGTCAATCAAAGTCTGCTTATGCACTTTTTGCGGCTTTACAGTTCGGGAATATTCACAATAGGTGCCGGAAAACTCAAAGGCGACAAAAGCCTTATTATAGCCGCCGAAAAAAAGAACACTCTGTACAAATCCCTGAAAAACATTGTAAAAATTTCCGCAAAAGAATTAAAAAGCGTTTATCCGCAAAAAAACACTCTGTTTTC
>JAQXZA010000105.1 GCA_029226955.1 Clostridia bacterium
CAACAGGGATATAAACGCTGCAATAAACATAAAAAATGAAGGTATGCGAATTGTAAACGCATAACCAAAACAATATCAAAACCGTGGGACACACGGGGTTAGCTCGTTGATACTGTATAGGTTACTATACTTGAGCGAGAAGCCCCCACTTCTATAAGTGGGGGAGTATGTCACTCAGTAACTAACCTCAAAGAAAAAAGTAACGGTTAATAAAATAACTCCACTTTCCACTCTCAACTCTCCACACTTTTCATCAACGCTGTCGGGTGTTTCTTGTGGGGGATATTTCGGTAAAAGAATTAAAAATTGAACGAAATCTTAAAAATTCCGAAAAATTGCAAAAAAATAAAGAAACCGCCGAAAAATACTTGACAGGCGACTTCTTTGGTAGTATAGTTATATAATGCACAATCGTGAAAAAGTCTGATTTTTTAGACACTCGGACATTAACCTTGAAAAAATATTAACACATTCTGAGGAAAAAATCAAGTATAATTTTTCATAGGTGCAAACACTGTGAGTTTTACGGTGTCAGCAGCATATTACTGTCGGGGTCTGAATACGGCGGTTGTATGTTCTGTTTCAAAATATTCAGAAAGCAACAAATTGAATGGAGTGATTCTATGGTAAACGTCAAACCCGTGCGTCTTGGAAAAACCGAGCGAATGAGCTTTTCACACATTGACGAAGTGCTTGAAATGCCAAACCTCATCGAAATTCAGAAAGACTCTTACAAATGGTTTCTTGAAAAGGGCTTACAGGAAGTATTTGAGGATGTTTCGGGAATTACTGATTATTCGGGAAATATAGTCCTTGACTTTGTTGACTATACTCTTGAAACCGACCACCCGAATTACAGCATTGCAGAATGTAAGGAGAGAGATGCCACATATTCTGCACCGCTTAAAGTAAAAGCAAGGCTGTTCAATAAGGAAACATCAGAAATCAAGGAATCAACCGTATTTATGGGAGATTTTCCGCTGATGACTCCAAGCGGTACATTCGTTATCAACGGAGCTGAAAGAGTTATCGTTTCTCAGTTGGTAAGGTCGCCGGGTGTTTACTATAAGATGGATTACGATAAAACAGGTAAAAAGCTGTTCAGTGCAACTGTTATTCCTAACAGAGGTGCGTGGCTTGAATACGAAAACGACATCAATGACGTTTTCTATGTTCGTATCGACAAAAACCGTAAATTGCCTGTAACAGTATTTATACGTGCACTCGGACTCGGTACAGACCAGGAAATAATTGACTATTTTGGTGCTGATGACAGAATACTTGCCACAATCGACAAGGATACAACCGACAATCAGGAGGACGCTCTCAAAGAAGTTTACAGAAAACTCCGTCCGAGCGAACCGCCGACAGTCGAAAGTGCTCAGCAGCATATCAATATGCTGTTCTTTGACCCGAGAAGATATGACATATCAAGAGTAGGACGCTACAAATACAACAAGAAACTCGGTATTGCAAACCGTCTTGCAAATCACGTAATAACAGAACCTATTGCCAATCCTATGACAGGTGAAATTCTTGCCGATGAGGGAGAATTTATCTCAAAGGAAAGAGCAATGGAAATAGAGGACGCAGGTGTAAACATTGCTTATGTAAAGGGCGATGACGAAAGACCTGTAAAGATTATTTCAAACGGTATGGTTGACATATCAAAGTATGTTGACTTTGACGCAAAAGAAGAATGTGGAATCAACGAAAAAGTTCGTTTCACAATTCTTAAAGATATACTTGAAAACTGTCAGGACGAGGAAAGCCTCAAAAAAGAAATCAAAAAACGCAAGGACGAGCTTATTCCTAAGCACATCATTGTTGATGATATATTCTCAACAATTAACTATATGAACTCTCTTGCTTGCGGTATCGGCACAACAGATGATATTGACCACCTCGGAAACCGCCGTATCCGTTCAGTAGGCGAACTTTTGCAGAACCAGTTCAGAATAGGCTTTGCAAGACTTGAAAGAGTAATCAGGGAGAGAATGACATTACAGGCACAGGATCTTGCACATCTTCCGCCGAATGCCCTTATCAATATCCGTCCTGTAACAGCGGCAATCAAGGAATTTTTCGGTTCATCACCGCTTTCACAGTTTATGGATCAGAACAATCCGCTTGCCGAACTTACACACAAAAGACGTCTTTCAGCTCTTGGCCCTGGCGGTCTTTCAAGAGATCGTGCGGGATTCGAGGTTCGTGACGTTCACTATACACACTACGGACGAATGTGTCCTATCGAAACTCCGGAAGGTCCAAACATCGGACTTATCTCATATCTTGCAACCTTTGCAAAAATCAATGAGTACGGACTTATTGAGGCACCATTCCGCAGAGTTGACAGGGAAACAGGTGTTGTAACAAAAGAAGTTGTCTATATGACTGCTGATGTCGAGGATAACTATATCGTTGCACAGGCTAATGAACCGCTTGATGAAGAAGGTCACTTTGTCAACAAGAAGATTGTCGGCAGACACAGGGACGAATTTGTTGAGGTTGAGCGTGAAAAGGCAGACTTTATGGACGTTTCTCCACGAATGGTTGTATCTGTTGCTACGGCAATGATTCCGTTCCTCGAAAACGACGACGCAAACCGTGCATTGATGGGTTCAAACATGCAAAGACAGGCAGTGCCGTTGCTTGTTACGGAATCGCCTATCGTTGGCACAGGTATGGAATACAAAGCCGGTGTTGACTCGGGTGTTTGTATTCTTGCAGAAGAAGACGGTGTAGTTAAATATGTAAGTGCTGATGAAATTACTGTACAGTATGACTCGGGCAGAACACAGACCTTTAAAGTAACAAAGTTTATGCGTTCAAACCAGGGTACGTGTATCAATCAGGTTCCGATTGTAGATGTAGGACAGCATGTTGAAAAGAATGAGGTTCTTGCTGACGGCCCTGCTACCTGTAACGGTGAAATAAGTCTTGGTAAAAATGCACTTATCGGCTTTATGACGTGGGAAGGTTACAACTACGAGGACGCTGTTCTTATCAACGAAAAGATTGTCCGTGATGACGTTTATACATCAATTCACATAGAAGAATACGAAACTGAGGCAAGAGATACAAAACTCGGTGCTGAGGAAATCACAAGAGATATACCGAATATTGGTGATGACCAGCTTAAAGACCTTGACGAGCGTGGTATTATTCATATCGGTGCAGAGGTTCACCCGGGCGATATTCTTGTCGGTAAGGTTACACCTAAGGGCGAAACCGAACTGACAGCAGAAGAAAAACTTCTCCGTGCAATTTTCGGCGAAAAGTCAAGAGAAGTAAGAGATACTTCACTCAGAGTACCGCACGGTGAATACGGTATAATTGTTGATGTTAAGGTGTTCACAAAAGAAAACAGCAACGACGAATTGCCACCGGGAGTAAACAAGGTTGTACGCTGCTATATCGCACAAAAGCGTAAAATTCAGGTCGGCGACAAGATGGCAGGTCGTCACGGAAACAAGGGTGTCGTTTCAAGGATTCTCCCTGAGGAAGATATGCCTTTCCTCCCGGACGGAAGACCGCTTGACATAGTTCTTAACCCGTTGGGCGTACCGTCACGTATGAATATCGGACAGGTTCTTGAAGTTCATCTCGGCTATGCTGCAAAAGCACTCGGCTGGAAGATTATGACACCTGTATTTGACGGAGCTCACGAACAGGATATTTTCCAGTGTTTCAAGGACGCCGGCATAAGCGAAGACGGCAAAATCTGGCTCAAAGACGGACGTACAGGCGAATATTTCGATAATCCTGTAACAGTCGGATATATGTATTATCTCAAACTTCACCACCTTGTTGACGATAAGATTCACGCACGTTCAACAGGTCCTTACTCACTCGTTACACAGCAGCCACTCGGCGGTAAAGCACAGTTCGGCGGTCAGCGTTTCGGTGAAATGGAAGTTTGGGCATTGGAGGCATACGGTGCGGCATACACCTTACAGGAAATCCTTACGGTTAAATCCGATGACGTTGTCGGCAGAGTAAAAACTTATGAGGCTATTGTTAAGGGACAGAATATTCCTAAGCCTGGTATTCCTGAATCATTTAAAGTTCTTATCAAGGAACTTCAATCTCTTGCACTTGATGTTCAGGTACTCGACAAAAACGGCAACGAAATCAATCTCCAACAGGATCTTGATGATGATATTGTACCTGATGACACATCATTTGACGAAAAGAACATTATGACTGATGCTGACGGCTATCAGTTCAAGGACGAAAACGGTGAAGACGAAGTTTTTGCCGATGATGACGATAAATATGATGATGACAATGACGACGAATTCTATGGCAGCGGTGATGATGACGACATCTTTGACATAGATGGTTTTGATGACGGCAAAGACGACTGAGAGGAGGACACTGACTAATGGAATTCAATGAATTTGAATCAATAAAAATCGGACTTGCGTCCCCTGACCTTATAAGACAATGGTCATACGGTGAAGTAAAAAAGCCTGAAACCATTAACTACCGTACTCTTAAACCTGAAAAAGACGGTTTGTTCTGCGAGGCTATTTTCGGTCCTATGAAGGACTGGGAATGTCACTGCGGTAAATACAAGAAAATTCACTTCAAAGGCAGAGTCTGCGAACGCTGTGGTGTTGAAATCACACGTTCAAAGGTTCGCCGTGAGCGTATGGGTCATATTGAGCTTGCCGCTCCTGTTTCTCATATATGGTATTTCAAGGGTATTCCGTCAAGAATGGGACTTATGCTTGACATATCCCCGAGAACCCTTGAAAAAGTCCTCTACTTTGCAATGTATATTATAACGGACATTAAAGAGGACAGCGACGCTTCAAGAGAACTCTCAAAAAAGCAGTGCCTTACTGAAAAAGAATACAGAGAAATGAAAGAAAAGTATGAGGACGATTTTGAGGCTATGATGGGTGCTGAGGCTATCCAGAAACTTCTGAAAGAAATCGACCTTGAAAAGCTTTCAGTTGAGCTGAAAGAAGAACTTGAAGGTGCGTCAGGACAGAAAAAAGTAAGAATACTCAAAAGACTTGAAGCGGTTGAATCTTTCCGTCTTTCAGGCAATCGTCCCGAGTGGATGATACTTGACGTTATTCCTGTAATTCCGCCGGATATTCGTCCTATGGTACAGCTTGACGGCGGCAGATTTGCAACATCTGACCTTAACGACCTTTACAGACGTGTAATAAACAGAAACAACCGTCTTAAAAAACTTATTGAACTTTCCGCCCCTGACATTATCATAAGAAACGAAAAGCGTATGTTACAGGAGGCTGTTGACGCACTTATCGACAACGGCAGACGTGGACGTGCCGTAACTGGCCCGAACAACAGAGCGTTGAAGTCACTTTCTGATATGCTTAAAGGTAAACAGGGACGTTTCCGTCAGAATCTTCTCGGTAAACGTGTTGACTACTCAGGACGTTCCGTTATCGTTGTAGGCCCTGAACTCAAAATGTACCAGTGCGGTCTTCCTAAGGAAATGGCACTCGAACTCTTTAAGCCTTTTGTTATGAAAATCCTTGTTGAAAGCGGTTCTGCACAGAATATCAAAGCCGCAAGAAAGGCTGTTGAAAGAGCTAAACCTGAGGTATGGGACGCTCTCGAAAGGGTTATCAAAGGTCACCCTGTTATGCTTAACCGTGCACCTACACTTCACAGACTCGGTATTCAGGCATTTGAACCTGTACTTGTTGAAGGTAAGGCACTCAAACTTCACCCGTTGGCTTGTACGGCATTCAACGCTGACTTTGACGGCGACCAGATGGCTGTTCACGTTCCGTTGTCGGCTGAGGCTCAGGCAGAGGCAAGATTCCTTATGCTTGCGTCAAACAACTTGCTTAAACCGTCAGACGGTCGTCCTGTTACCGTTCCTACACAGGATATGGTACTTGGTTCATACTATCTTACACTCGACAAGGACGGAGAACTTGGCGAGGGCAAAATATTCAGAGATACCAACGAAGCACTTATGGCTTATGACGCAAAGGTTATCGGACTTCACGCAAAAATCAAAGTTCGCCGTGAGGGTATTCTCAACGGAGAAAAGCAGTCAAGACTTATCGACACAACAGTCGGAAGAATTATCTTCAACAGACCTATTCCACAGGATCTCGGCTATGTTGACAGAAGCAACCCCGATAACTTTATGAAATATGAAATAGACTTCCTTGTCGGCAAAAAACAGCTTGGTCAGATTATCGACAGATGTATCAGGATTCACGGCACACAGCCGACATCAGTTGTTCTTGATGAAGTTAAGGCACAGGGCTATAAATATTCAACTCAGGGTGCAATCACCGTTGCCGTATGCGACGCTGAAATTCCGCCGCAAAAGAAAGAAATTATTGCCAGAGCTGAAAATGAAGTCGATAAGGTTTCAAAAATGTACAGACGAGGCTTTATGTCTAATCAGGAGCGTTATGAAAAGGTTATCAAAATATGGGAAGACGCAACCGATGATGTTACATCAGCACTTAAAAACAATCTCGGCAGATACAACCCAATCTTTATGATGGCTGACTCAGGTGCCCGTGGTTCTATGAGCCAGATAAGACAGCTTGCTGGTATGCGTGGACTTATCGCCAACACATCAGGTAAGACAATCGAAATTCCTATCAAAGCTAACTACCGTGAGGGTCTTAACATTCTCGAATACTTTATTTCATCACGTGGTGCGAGAAAGGGACTTGCCGATACCGCACTCCGTACCGCCGACTCAGGTTACCTTACAAGACGACTTGTTGATGTTTCACAGGACGTTATTATCAGGGAAGAGGACTGCGGCACAAAAGAGGGCATTATTGTTTACGACATCAAAGAGGGCAACTCTGTTATCGAAACAATGCACGAAAGACTTATCGGACGTTATCTCTGTGAGGACTTTATTGACTCGACAACAGGTGAGGTTATTGTTCCGGCAACAAAGATGATGGATACACACGACGCTGACCGTATCGTTGCAACAGGTGTTCAGCAAGTTAAAATACGTTCTATCCTTGACTGTCGTGCAAGACACGGTGTCTGCAAAAAGTGTTATGGTTCAAACCTTGCAAACGGTATGCCTGTTACTATCGGCGAGGCTGTTGGTATTATTGCGGCTCAGTCAATCGGTGAGCCTGGTACACAGCTTACAATGAGAACATTCCATACAGGCGGTGTTGCTGGTGGTGAGGATATTACACAGGGTCTTCCGAGAGTTGAAGAACTGTTTGAGGCAAGAAAGCCGAAACATCTTGCAATCATCAGTGAAATTGCCGGTACTGTAAGTTTCCAGGATATTAAGAATAACCGTCACGCTGTTATCACAAATAACGAAACAGGCGAAAAGAAAGAATACCTTATTCCGTTCGGTTCAAGAGTAAGAGCCGGAATTGAAGACGGAAAGGTTATCGAGGCGGGCGACCTTATCACTGAGGGTTCAGTAAATCCGCACGATGTACTCACAATCAAGGGTACGGCAGCGGTTCAGGACTATCTTATCAAAGAAGTTCAGAGTGCATATCGTATGCAGGGTGTTGACATCAACGATAAGCACATTGAAGTTATTGTCCGTCAGATGATGAAGAAAGTCAGAATTGACGATGCCGGCAGCACAAATCTCCTTCCGAGTTCACTTGTTGACAAGAGCGAGCTTTACTCCGAAAATGAGGCTGTCCGTGAAAGAATTGCAAACGGTGAAGAAGATCTTACTGAGGCAACATATACTCCTATGCTGCTTGGTATCACAAAGGCATCTCTTGCAACAGATTCGTTCCTTTCAGCCGCATCATTCCAGGAAACAACAAGAGTTCTTACCGACGCTGCAATCAAGGGCAAAATTGACCCACTTATGGGACTCAAAGAAAACGTTATTATCGGTAAACTTGTACCAGCCGGTACAGGTATGCACCGTTACAGTGATGTTGAAATTGAGGAAAATAACCCTAATTCATAAGCTGTTTCATTTTTGCAGCAGTAATAAAAGAATAATCCTATAAATCAAAAGTGACTGAGTACAGCAATGTATCTCAGTCACTTTTTTATATAAAAATAGTTGAAAAATAAAATAAAAGGTATATAATAATTAAATGAATAGTATTGTTGTTGATTGCAATTATAGAGCCAAAACAGTAATATGTGTTATGAGATAATAATGTATTGAAAGGGAGAAAAATAATGCTTGTTTTTTCTCAGTGTCTGGAATGTAAACATTTTATTGATAATTCCGATACGATTTTTAAGTGCAAAGTTTATCCTACTGGTATTCCAAATGAGATATTCTTTGATAAAAGTGGAAGTCTTTGTAAAACAGAGAATAAAAACGAATTGCATTTTGAACCAATTAAAAAATAAGTGCTTACAGAAACACAAAAATTTCTGTAAGCACTTAATAATGTCTTTATTTTATTTTTTTGCCACAATATTGACAATAGCATTTTTCGTCATCATCATTATCTTTATTTTTATCAATATTTTCCATAAAACCCGCTGAAATTATACCCGTAGGCACAGCTATAAGTCCGATACCAAGAAGAGCTATTATTGAACCTAAAATTTTTCCGAACACCGTTACAGGATAAATGTCGCCATATCCGACAGTGGTAAATGTCGCCACAGCCCACCATAGTGCCGAAAAAACATTATCAAAAACATCAGGCTGAGCCTCGTGTTCAATATTATACATAAACACCGACGCTATTATCATAAGTATCATTACAACAACGATTGAAGATATAAGCTGATGTTTTTTATTTTTGAATACTTGCAATATGGTTGACAGTGCAGATGTATAACGATGAATTTTAAATATCCGTAATAATCGGATAATTCTTATCATTCGCAATACACGCAAATCAATCGGAATAATAAGCGGAATATAAAAAGGAAGTATTGCAAGCAAATCAATGATTGCCATAAACGAGAAAATATATCTGAATCGTGCCTTGACAGGCGACAGTTCGGGATAAAGTAAATCGGCGGTATAAATTCTCAGTAAGTATTCTATTGTAAAAATTATTACTGAAAAAATCTCAATATATACAAAGCACTTTCTGAGCCACAACGGAATATCAAATGTGTATGCAATTACTAAAACTGAATTTATGATAATTAAAGCTATAATGAATATATCAAAGATTTTGCTTGCTTTGTCACCGTCTTTTGATAATTCTATTATTTCAAAAATCCTCTGCTTAATTTTTCTGTACATTTTAATTATCCTTTCGGTAGTGACATAACATAACTAAAAAATTCCGAGTTGTTGAAAATACAACAGCTCGGAATTTTGCGGTAAAGTCACTGAATAAATTTTCAGCAACCATACATTTAAAATCAAAAATTACTTTTTAAGTCCTTCGTAAACAGCAACTGCACAAGCAACAGTAGCACCAACCATTGGGTTGTTGCCCATACCAATCAAGCCCATCATTTCTACGTGAGCCGGAACTGATGATGAACCAGCGAACTGTGCGTCACCGTGCATACGTCCCATAGAGTCTGTAAGACCGTAAGAAGCAGGACCTGCACCCATATTATCCGGGTGAAGTGTACGACCTGTACCACCGCCGGAAGCAACTGAGAAGTACTTTTTGCCGTTTTCAATAGCCCATTTCTTGTATGTACCTGCAACAAGGTGCTGGAAACGGGTTGGGTTAGTTGAGTTACCTGTGATAGATACACCTACATTTTCGTGCTGCATAATTGCAACGCCCTCACGAACGTCATCTGCACCGTAGCACTTTACAGCAGCTCTTTCACCGTTAGAGAAAGCTCTCTCTTCAACGATGTTGAGTTCGCCTGTGTAATAGTCAAACTGAGTCTTTACATAAGTAAAGCCGTTGATTCTTGAAATGATGTAAGCGGCATCTTTACCAAGACCGTTAAGAATAACTTTAAGCGGTTCTTTTCTTGCCTTGTTAGCGTTTCTTGCAATACCGATTGCACCCTCAGCAGCAGCGAATGATTCGTGACCAGCGAGGAAAGCAAAGCACTTTGTTTCATCTCTGAGGAGCATAGCACCGAGGTTACCGTGACCAAGACCTACCTGTCTTTGTTCAGCAACAGAACCCGGAATACAGAATGCTTCAAGACCTTCACCGATTGCAGCAGCAGCGTCAGCAGCTGATTCAACGTTCTTCTTGATAGCAACGGCACAACCGAGTGTATAAGCCCAACCGGCATTTTCAAATGCGATAGGCTGAATATCCTTTACGATTTTGTAAGGGTCAAAACCCTTGTCAAGACAGATCTGACGAGCCTCTTCAAGATTTGCAATACCATACTGGGCAAGGCATTTCTCAATCTTAGGCATTCTTCTGTCCATACTTTCAAATGTAACTGCCATAATTAAGTTCCTCCTTACCTATTACTCTTCACGAGGGTCAATGTACTTAGCCGCATTATCAAAACGACCGTACTGACCGATATTCTTCTTAAATGCTTCATTCGGTTCAACACCGTGACGAATGTCTTCGAGCATTTTGCCAACTTTTACGAACTGATAGCCGATAACTTCGTCATTTTCATCAAGAGCTGTTTTAAGAACATAGCCTTCTGCCATTTCCATATAACGAACGCCCTTAGCCTTTGTGCTGAACATAGTACCAACCTGTGAACGAAGTCCTTTTCCGAGGTCTTCAAGACCGGCACCGATAGGAAGACCGCCCTCTGAGAAAGCTGTCTGGCTTCTGCCGTAAACGAGCTGTTCAAAGATGTTCTTCATAGCTGTGTTGATAGCGTCGCATACAAGGTCTGTGTTAAGACATTCGAGAAGAGTTTTGCCCGGGAGGATTTCAGCAGCCATAGCAGCTGAGTGAGTCATACCTGAGCAGCCTATTGTTTCAACAAGAGCCTCTTCAACAATACCGTCTTTTACATTAAGTGTAAGTTTACAGGCACCCTGCTGAGGAGCACACCAGCCTACACCGTGTGAAAGACCGGAAATATCAGTAATTTCCTTTGATTTAACCCATTTTCCCTCTTCAGGAATAGGTGCAGGACCATGATGAGGTCCCTTTGTTACAGGACACATTCTTTCCACTTCTTTGGAATATATCATGTGAACTAACCCCTTTCAAATTGAATATTGCAGTGTATTCTCATACAATCCTAATTATAAACATTTTTCGTCAAATAAGCAATAGAATTTTTTAATTTTGCGAGGAATTTTTTTAAAAATCAGGTAAAAAATAAGCAACTGTTGTTATAATAAACATACAGTTGCTTATTCTGGCAAATCGTTAAGCATTTTTTCTCTTTACATCAACAATTATTGATGTAGTCGGTGTTTGCGTTGCAGTCGTCGGCTTAATTATTGCCATACATAACAAAAAGAAGTAGAAACCCTGTCACGAAGGGTATTTGTACCTCTGTGGTATTATTATACAGTTTATTTTTGCTTGTGTCAAGGATTTAATCCTGTGTTTTTTTTGCGTAAAAAAAGTCAGCCTCAGCACCGTAAGGGTGAAATATAATCCCTGTAACATTTTTTGCACTTGCATAGTAACGGTTTTCAAGATACAACGGGTAAAATATTCCGTTGTCATTAAGATATTTTTCAGCTTCGATTGTTGTTTTAAGCGAGAGTGCGTCAGATAAATTTTTGATTTTATCTATATATCCGTCATAAACGCTGTCAGAAAGTTTTGCAATATTATCCGTACTTTTTGACGAGAAAAGTTCCAGTGTATCAAGAGGACGTTCGCCGTCAACTGTCAGCGGTGCAATTACAATCTGATAATCTCCCGACGCAATTATATCATCAAGTTCTGAACGTGAAACAGGATTTTTGTTTACATAACTGCCCGTCAGTTTGTTCCAGGTTTCAATTATGTTGTTGACGATTGACTGAGTGGCCTGGTCGTCTGTGCATAGAATTTTAATTTTCGGAAAACTGTCGGCTTGAAGTGTTTTAAGACCATTTTGCAATGTTGCTTTTGCACTGTCGGATTGTTTCAGATAAAAATTACTTCCAACCGCTGAACGATAAGAACTGTCACCATATTTTGCAGTTTCGGGGATAATGTCAGACGCAGTAACGCAGTTTTCGGGGATAGATTCAAGCACATAATTCCTGTCAAGTGACGAAAGCAAACCACAGCGAACATCTTTATTTTTAAGTATGTCGTCCTGTGTGTTGAAAGATATTCCCCATATCGTGTCACGAAATGATGTAAGATTAAATCCGAGTTCCTGTGCTTTTGATACTTCATTTCCGGGCAAAGCATAGCAGTCAATTTTACCGTCACTTATTGCCTGAGATACATTTTCGGGACTGCTGTCGATAGTAATATTCACTCCTGCCGGAATCGGTTCATCATTACCGCCATAATCTGAATTTTTGCGAAGATAGATATATTCACCGTGTGACCAGCCGGAATTACGCACATAAAAAGCACCATTTGACAGAATCATATCGTCATCACGACCGTACTGACCGGCTGTTGAATCAAAAAATTTCTGATTACAGGGCATAGCCGGCGGTGTTGCAAGAATTTTCAGAAATTCTGCATAGCTATGTTCAAGTTTAATTGTCAGTGTATGGCTGTCGGTTGCATTTATTCCTAAATTTGATATATCTGCAAAGCCTTTTGAGATATTTTCGGCATTTTTTATACAGTAAAGCGTTGACGCAGTTGGTGATGATGTTTTCGGGTCGAGAGAACGCTTTATACCGAACACAAAATCGTATGCCGTAACATCTGTTCCGTCATTCCATTTTGCGTTACTTCTGAGATGAAATGTATATAATGTACCGTTTTCCGATATATCCCAGTTTTCAGCAACACCGGGAACAGCGTTTCCGTCAGCGTCAACACGCACAAGTCCCTCAAAAATATTCATTATTACAAGTCTTGCCCCTGAATCATTTGCGATTTGCGGGTCAAGAGTTACAGGTTCATTCACAATATTATAATTTATTATCTGGTCTTCGGGATTGTTTGCGTCATCAGAACACGCCGAAACCGAAAAAACCATAACACAAGCCAAAATAATACATAAAAATTTTTTCAGTGTTTTCAATATATAACCACCCTTAAAATATTTTTCCGGCAACTGATTTATGTTATTTTAATCATATTATTAAGGCGGAATAAAGTCAACAGTAAAAAGCTGAATTTTCGGACAAAAAATTCAAACCAATCATTGATATTATTTGGTGAGTTATGTTATAATTCGGATATAGCCAATAAGAGAGGTGAGATAAAATGGTATTTGGTGATACAATTCACGCAGAACGGGACAGTGTGTGTATGGGTGATGATTGTAATGCCCATAACGCAAGAGATTTAAAATATTCAAAAAATGAACTATTGTCTGAATTTATGGATTCTGTGGCAAAATATGTACCCGCTATGGATAATATCGTATGGAATGTATTATGTAAAGGTCAGACTATTGCATATTTGATTTTTGATGAAAATGCCGAATATAAATGTGAGCTTGCAATACCTGATATGAAAGTATCAGAACTTGCCGAGAAAAAAATATATTGTTATCATCATTATAAA
>JAQXZA010000106.1 GCA_029226955.1 Clostridia bacterium
TTATATAATCATTATATCATAATTTTTATAAAGTGTAAATGCCTATTTTAATATTTTTTATATTATTGCTTACCATATTCTGCAAAAGGCAACGGTATGATATTTGTTGAAAAAGCTCTTTCAATGATGAACAGCGGTTATGCCGCAATTATCATTCAAAGTTCGGCGGGTTCTGGAAAAGCCACAGAATACAACAAAAAAATATTAAAGCACAGTACGCTTTTAGCAAGCATTAAAATGCCTGTTGATTTATTCATTGGCAAATCAAGTGTACAAACCTATGTTTATGTTTTTCGTGTAGGAGAAACACATCAAAAAGACGATATTGTCAAATTTATTGATTTTACAAATGACGGATATACAAGAACCAACCGTAAAAAAGCAAGCACTAATTTAAAAGATACTGACAGAGCAAAAGAACGCTATCAGGAAATTGTCGATTTAGTACGCTTTGGAAAATCAAAACTCAATATTTTTACTGAAAAAGAATACTATGAGGGAACGATTGACCCCGAAAGCGGAGCTGACTGGAACCAAACCGCACCTATTGATACAAAGCCAACTTTGGAAGATTTCAAGAAAACCGTCAGTGATTATCTTGCTTGGGAAGTTTCAACTATTCTTAAAAAACAGGATAAGGAGGACGAGCAACTGGGAAAATAGATGCCTCACTTAACGAAAAACTGCAAAATGTTAAGTGGGGCGAATATAAACTTGGTGATTTATTTGATATAGAAAAGACATTTAGTTTTAATGCAGATAAACTTGTAAACGGAAATGAATATGATTATGTTACAAGAACATCATTAAATCAAGGTATCTTACGAAGTACAGGATTTGTTAATAAAGAAAATATAAATCCATCAGGTGTTTGGAGTTTAGGTCTTTTACAAATGGACTTTTTCTATCGTGAAAAATCTTGGTATGCAGGACAGTTTATTAGAAAAATCGTACCTAAATTTAAATTAACCAAAAAGTCTATCTTATTTTTCTCTACATTACTCAACAAACAAAAACAAAAGTTATTATCAGTTCTTGTTCGAGATGTTGATAAAACATTCTGTAATATAACTGTCAATCTTCCTATAAATGAAAACGGCAAAATAGACTTTGATTTTATGGAGTCTTTTATAGCTGAGCTGAAAGCTCAGCGAATAGCTGAGCTGACCGCTTACCTGACGGTAAGTGGTCTAGATAATTACGAATTAACAAACGAAGAACAAAAAGTCCTTGAAGATTTTAAAAATAATAAAATTGAATACAGCGAATTTACATATAAATACATATTCAACAATATTCAGCAAGGACAAAGATTGAAAAAGTCTGACCAACTATCAGGTAATATACCCTTTGTTATGGCGGGAGTAACCAATAACGGCGTAGCAAATTATGTTTCAAATCCAGTAGCATCATTTCCTAAAAACTCAATAACAATAGATATTTTCGGAAATGCGTTTTATAGAAACTATGATTTTGGTGCAGGTGATGATACAGGAGTATATTGGAATAACGAAATCAGATATACCGAAAAGGTAATGCTGTTTTTTACAACCGCAATGGAGAAATCAATAAAAGGTAAATATTCTTATGGCAAAAAATTAAGAAGTTCACAAAGTTTAAATTTCAAAATGCAGCTCCCTACAAAAAACAATCAGCCCGATTATAAAGTTATGGATACATTCATTTCTGCAATTCAAAAACTCGTTATAAAAGATGTTGTATTATATGCCGACAGACAAATTGCAGCAACTGAAAAGGCAATAAAATAATATCAAATATTTTGCTAAAATTAAAACCTCCGAAAAGGCTCTGAACTTTTCGGAGGTTGTTTTTTTGTGATTTTATTTTTATGACGCTGATTGAGATTTGATTTTGTCAACCGTACTCTTTACACTGTATCTTGAAAGACAAGCGTCATTTGTTTCATATTTCAGCTTTGCCTCTTCATCATCAAGATATTTCTTAAATTCTTCATCTTTCATTTTGTGGAGAACTCTTGTTCTCTGATTTATCTTTGTTGAATCGTCTGAAAGTGTTGATACCTGGTCAGCAATAGCACCCTTGTAAATAAGATAATAGGTATCGTTGATTGATGTAACGGTTGCCTGTTTTTCTTTAAGACCGTTAATTATCTTCTGAAATTCTTCGCCCATACCTGAATCTTCAACAATTATAGTATCTGACTGGCTCGGGTCTTCTGTTGTGTCGTAATCTTTCTGATACTGCTTTACAATATCGTCAGTTGATGAACCCTTGTTGAGCATATCGGCATATTTTGCAAAATTAGTTTTTAGTGTGTCCATTGTTTTGTCGTCAATATCCTTCTGGTTGCCGTCCTCGTCCGTTGTTTTGAGTGAATAAGGAATACAGAAGTAATGGATATAGTTTTCCTTGAAATATTTTTCTACATCTTCACTCGGAACTTCCTTTGAACCGCCCTTGTCATAGATACTGTTAAACAACTGGTCTGAAAGTCCTGTATATCTGCCTGTTGCGTTAAGGTAAGATTCCTTTGAAATTCCAAGGTCGGTATAGAATGACGCACCGTACTGATAATACTGTTCATAGTAGCTTGTGTAGGTTTCAATCTCTGTTTCGTCAACTTCAACCTTATGTTCTTTTATGAGCTTATCCATAGTAAGCTGTGCAATACATTCTTCCTTTGCCTTGTCAGCAATCCATTCCTCAGCGGATTTACCCTCGACTTTCTGAGTCATTACATCAACTTCTGATGATTCTGAGGATTCAGCCGCCTTTGATGTTTCAGAAGATTCTGAGGCTTCCTTTGATGCTTCTTCCTTAACCTTTGATGATGCTTCATTGTAAGCCATATAAGTATAATAAATATATGTACCGTTTGAGAGGGTGTCATCTTTTGTCTTAAAACTCCAAGATGTGTCACCACAGCCTGATGAACACATAAGAAGTGCTGCCGTACTTAATACAGCAAGAGGTTTTACTATATTTTTCATAAATGCTAATCGTCCTTTCGGAATTAAATTTCATACACATATAAAGATATTATATAACAAAATCCCATTAAAGTCTATAAAAAAATTCAACAAATTTTCAGTTGATACCTGATTTTTTGCTGTTTTTCATCATAACCTCATTCATAATGCCCATAACCGTATCATTACTTCTTATGCGAACAGCAATATAAGGCTTTGAACCGGCACTGAGCATTGCCCTGCCTTTCATACGTCCTATTATTTCGGCAACAGGTTCGGTGTTAATCTGTTTTACATAAAACAGAACATAGTCGGGCTGCTGTTTGATTTCGTATATACCGATTTTTTCGGCTTTACTCCTGATAAGTGCAATATCTATAAGTCCCTGAACAGACTCCGGCATATCTCCGAAACGGTCGATAAGTTCGTCTATAACGTCGCTTGCGTCGTCCTCGGTTCTTATGTCGGCAATTCGGCGATAAATTTCAAGTCGGCGGTTAAGATTAGAAATATAACTTTCGGGAATGTGTGCCTCAATCTGAACATCAACAAGACAGTCAAGGTCAGTGTCAGCCGGTGCCTCGCCTTTTGCGGCACTTACCGCCTCATTGAGAAGTTTCATATACATATCATAGCCGACATCAGCCATATGACCGTGCTGTTTTGCACCGAGAATATTTCCGGCACCCCTCAGTTCAAGGTCACGCATTGCAATCTTAAATCCTGAACCAAATTCCGTAAATTCCTTTATCGCATCAAGACGTTTCTGAGAAATTTCCGTCAGCACCTTGTCACGCTGAAAAGTAAGATACGCATAAGCACGTCTTGACGAACGTCCTACACGTCCTCTTATCTGGTGCAGTTGTGAAAGTCCCATTTTGTCGGCATTTTCGATAACAAGCGTGTTTGCGTTGGGAATATCGACACCTGTTTCAATAATTGTCGTGCTGACAAGAACGTTTATTTCCTGTTCAAGCATTTGCCGCCATACCTCAGAAAGCTGACTTTCAGTCATTTTTCCGTGTCCTACACCTACTTTTGCCTCAGGAACACGGTCACGGATTTCCTGTGCCTTGTTTTCGATACCCTCAACGGAATTGAAAAGATAAAACACCTGTCCTCCACGTCTGAGTTCACGTCTTATTGCCTCGTTTATTACTGCGTCATCATATTCAAGCACATAAGTCTGTATGGGGTGTCTGTCCTGTGGTGCCTCTTCAAGCGTTGACATATCACGTATGCCCGACATAGCCATATTCAGCGTTCTTGGAATAGGTGTTGCGGATAAAGTAAGTACATCAACATTTTTGCACATTTCCTTTAATTTTTCTTTTTGTGCAACACCGAAACGCTGTTCCTCGTCGATAATTACAAGTCCTAAATCACGGAATTTCACGTCATTCGACACAAGTCTATGAGTGCCTATTACTATATCAACATCACCGTGTTTGAGTTTGTTTATGATTGAATCCTGTTGTGACGGTGTGCGGAATCTTGACAGCAGTTCAATATTTATCGGAAAACCCTCAAAGCGTCTTAATGCCGTCTGATAATGCTGCCACGCAAGAATTGTTGTCGGAACAAGAATTGCACACTGTTTTGAGTCGGCAACGCATTTAAACGCCGCACGTAATGCAACCTCGGTTTTTCCGAAACCTACATCACCGCACAAAAGTCTGTCCATAGGCGACGGCTTTTCCATATCGCTTTTTATTTCCGCAATACAGCGTTTCTGGTCGGCTGTTTCTTCATATTCAAACTTCTGTTCAAAATCCGCTTGCCAGTCGGTATCAGGCGGAAAAGCGTGTCCCTTTGCTTTCATTCGTTCGGAATAAAGCTTTATGAGTTCGTCAGCAATATCCTTAACGGCTGTACGTACACGGTTCTTTGCCCTCTGCCATTCAAGACCGCCTATTTTATTCAGCTTTACTGTGGCTTCTTCTCGTGGACCTATATATTTTGAAACAAGGTCAAGCTGTGTTACAGGCACATAGAGTATATCACCTTTTGCGTATTTTATCTTGATATAGTCCTTGACAATTCCGTGCATATCAATTTTATGTATGCCGTCAAACTGTCCTATACCGTGTGCCGTGTGTACAACATAATCACCGACTGAAAGTTCGGCAAGACTGAAAACGGCTTTGCTTTTCGGCTGACTGCGTTTTTTCTTTCTGAGATTAACGGCAACCTGTGAATGTGTTATAAGACAAAATGCGGCTGACGGATATTCAAAACCGGCTGACAAACTGCCACTGCATATATAAATTCCCTCACCGCTGAGTTCATCATCATTTTTCAGGAATTTTGCACTGTAACCCCTGTCACACATTTCTTTGAAAAGATTTTCAGCCGATTTTTGTGTTCCGGCAAGTATTACGCACACCTTGTCCGAGTCACGCAAAGTCTGCAAATCCTCACACAAAACATTCACCGAGCCGCTCCACGCTGAAAGATGTCTGAAATTAAAATTCACCAGTTCACGCAACGGCACTTCACTGCTACCACGGGCAAAATTATCAATAAAAATTGTATTCCGATTTGAAAGTTCCGTAAGTTCGTCCGTCCAGTCGCCCGTATAGCAGTCCATTCCCTTACAGAGAATACCCTCGGAAAGATAGTCTTTTATGTCCTCTCCCCACTGCCATATTGTCGCACGCATACGCTCTTTGAGTTTTGACTGTTCCGACACAAAGACTAAAAAATTCTGTGGAATATATGAAAACAGATTTGCCGGTGTTTCATAAATCAAAGAATAATACTTGTCTATCGAAGTAAGGCGACCTGTATTTTTCAGCAGTTCGGTTTCACGGTACATTATTTCTCTTGCCTGTGCCGCTGTTTTTCCACGGAGTGAAGACGCTTTTTTGTTTATCTTCTGCACAAGACCGTCAATATCGTCAACAAGTATCTCGCAAGACGGAGTAATTACAAAGCCGTCAAGTTTTTCCGTTCTACGCTGAGTATCAATATCAAATGCTGAAACAGTGTCTATTTCGTCGCCCCAAAATTCCACTCTGCACGGCTGTGATGATGACGGCATAAAAAAGTCAAGTATTCCGCCTCTTACCGCAAACTGTCCCGTTCCCTCAACCTGTTCAACACGGACATAGCCGTCAGCCGTCAGTGCCGCAATAATTTTTTCGAGGGAAACCTCTGTTCCCTCTTTTATTTCAACTGTTGTGTCCTTTAATTTCTGCGGCGGTATTGTGTACTGCATTACTGCGTCAACACAGGCAACTATAACCTTGCTTTTGCCCGACTGCAAAGCATAAAGTGCCGTTATACGCTGATGTTCAAATTCTCTTGAAACACCCTCAACATCACGGAAAGTATAATCCCTTGACGGATAAAATACGGTATCCGTTCCCATTGTTGCAAGGTCACTGCAAAGTTTTTGTGCCTCTGCCTCGTCTGACGCTATTACCAAAGCACCACAGTTTTTTTCGGTGCAAAGGCTGTGTATGAGATGTGCCTTGTGTATTCCCGAAAGACCTGTTGCCATTGCCGGAAATCTTCCAAGTTCAATCGACCTTGAAAGTTCCCGATATTCTTCAACACCACGCAAAACACCGTCTAAAAATTTCATTTTCTTACACCTTTTCTGCATTATAACTATGAGTTATATAAATTCATTGCCCTGTCGGTTTTGCCGTCAATAATAAGGCTGACAGCGTCACAGGCTTTTTCGGCTGTTTCTTTAATAAGTTTCATTTCACTGTCACTGAATGACGAAAGCACCCAGTCGGCAAGGTTCCATTTTTCAGGCTTATGTCCTACACCTATTTTTATTCTCGGGAACATATCACTGCCCGAAAGATAGATAATATTTTTAATTCCGTTATGACCGCCGTCACTGCCCTTGCGTCTTATACGCATTTTTCCGACATCAAGAGATATATCGTCAAAAATAACAATAACCTTTTCAGGTGGAATTTTAAAGAAATTCATAGCCTCCGTCACTGCCTGACCGCTGAGGTTCATATAAGTTGACGGTTTCATCAGAAGAACCTTTTTATCATTTATTATACAGGTTGTGCAGAGGGATTTATATTTTATCCTGTCGATTTTTACACTGTATTTTTCGGCAAGTGTGTCTATTGTAATAAATCCGGCATTGTGTCTTGTGTTTGCGTATTGAGAACCGGGATTTCCAAGACCGACAACAATATATTCAACACCGCCCGAAAAAACATCATTTTTCTTAAAAAACATTTTATTTTCCCTCCAACTTATCTTGTAAAACTATTATGCCAAGCCGTACATTGATACAATGTCATAAACAAGCACAGACGATACACAGAATATTCCCGTAACGACAAAAATACACTTGCTGAGAACTTTTTTGTATGTCTTTTTCTTGTCCGACTGTAAGTGCTGTAATGCAAGACCGACAAAATATGCACCTATCACTATCAAAAGAACAGCATATCTGATGTTTTCCGTGCATACGTGTTTAAACTGATAACAGAATACATAATATGACACGAACATTACTCCGTAAAGCAAGAACATAAATATCTTCATAGGCATATCAAGCTCTTTGTTTTTCTTTATAAGCATAATAACCATAGTGACAAATCCTATAAGTGCGACAGCCACAGCCGACCAGAAAAGTATCTTGTTGAATACGGCGATTTTCGGGTAATTCGATACTGTTATAAGTTCATCAAACATTGATGTTTTGAACAATGAGATTGTCGGGTTATATTCGTTGTAGGCACCGCCGAACCTCGTAAACTGGTCGCCCACATCATTGAACTGAAACAGGCTGAAATCAAACAGTCTTTTGATAAACGGAATATTTCCGATATACTGGTCACTTTTAGCTGAAAGCATAGGAACATAAGTCAGCGGAACGCCGTATTTTGTAAAGTTTCTTACTGCCCACCAAAGTCCGAGCGGTACGCATATAACACCGAATACAATGAACTGCAAAAGATACTTTTTGAAGTTTTTAAGGTTTTTGAAGAATACATAAATAAACACAAATGCTATTGCCGGTGTTATCATCCATACGGAAAGTTTTGTCATCATTCCGAAACCGACGCAAAAAGCAATGGCAATAATATATTTAAACTTCTGATTTCTGTACCAGTAAATTGTATTAAGCACAGCACCAAGCATAAATGTAATTGAAAGTATATCATTGTTTATACTTCCAGCCATAATGAAAAATGTAGGACAAAAGGCAATTATTGCAACGGCAATATTAAGTGCGGCTTTTTTAAGGTTCAATGCACGGAAAATTTTGTATGAAAGTATCATACATATTGACGAATAAAACAGTGTGAGAATCTGAATATTTTCGCAAGCGTCCTTGTATGCTATTCCGAGCGTTGTCTGTATTCTTAGCCATATTGCCGCAAGTATATGGTGCATAGGAGGGTGATAGAACTGTGAGATTTTACGCACGTCCATATCAGGCACATTCCAGTTGTTATAGATATATTCAATATATCCCGAATGTCCCTTGCCTTTGCCGAAAGTGCTTACATCGTGTTGTCTGAGTGTTACAGGTGTGTACATTACATATACCAGACGTACAAGAAATCCGGCGGCAAGAATAAGCAAAAGTACCTTGTCATAAGTCAGCCTGTCGGTAAGTGCAAGATACATAAAAACTCCCACGATAACAAGCAAGCCGAAATTCAGCAGTCGATAAGGCACTTCATCAGTCATAAAGACAAACCGCCAGAAAACAAATGCAATAACTGCCGCCCCGACAATCATAAGCACAGCATATAATTTTTGATTTTTCTTTATGTCGCTGACTGAAATATATGCGGTGGCACATATTCCAAGAAGACAAATTGCTATTGTCGGTATAAGCGAACTTACAAAGGATATTTGCGAACCTGTTGTAATACTTATACAGAAAAAGCATAAAAATGCTGTAACAATAAACGGGTGTTCTTTTACGGTCTGAAAAAATATGCCCAAAAATGAGTTTTTTAATTTGTTACTTTGTGAATTACCCATAATTCCTCCATACAGTGCTGAACTGCTGTTGCATTTATCTTATGCGAAAACAGCAGTTCTGAATTTTATGTTATGCGTTTGTTTTTGTTTCGTGATATTCTTTTTCGGTGTTTACATTCCAGATGTCGTGCTTGTCAGTTTTTCCGGCTTTTATCGCCTCAGCGGCACGAATTGCGGTAAGCATTGAGTGATCCATATTATTGTAACGGTGCTGACCATTTCTGCCGATACAAAACAGGTTTTCGTAACCGTCAAGGAATTTAATAAGTTCGTCCATTTGTGCATAAGTATCAAAGTATGCCGGATATGCCTTTTTGATTTTCTCACGGTGTGAGTCAAGAACCTTGTCAGCTTTGATAACTCCCATTGATTCAAGTTCTTTTACGGCAAAATCAATGCACTCTTTATCACTCATATTCCAGAAGTCGTCGCCCTCAGCACAGAAATATTCCAAGCCTATCCATACGGTATTTTCAGGATTTTTTACCATATAGGGCGACCAGTTATTGAATATCTGAATACGTCCAAGTTTAACGTGTGTTTCCTGTACATAAATCCAACAGTCAGGAACAATGTTTCCGAGAGTTTTTATGTTCGTTTCATTTTTGAGGTTCAGTTTGTCAACAAGCAGTCCTACCGTTACAAAATCACGGTAAGGAAGTCCTGCGGCAATATCCGCAATTTCCTTTGACGGAACATCTCCCGTCATACCGCCGACAAGGTCTTTTACAGGCATTGACGAAATGAATATATCACCGTCAATAGTCTGAGTGCCGTTTTCGGTTTCGCATACGACAGATGTAATTTTGCCGTCCTTGCATACGATATTTTTTACATTGTAGCCTTTGAGAATTTTTGCCCCACGTTCAACGGCTCTGTCTGCGGCAAGCTCCCACAACTGACCCGGGCCATATTTCGGATACCAGAACTGTTCAATAAGTGATGTTTCAACTTCTCTTTTTTTCTTTTTGCCCCCGAAAGCCTTTGAGAACATATCTTTGAGTATTGCTTTAATCGAAAGACCTTTTACACGCTGTGAACCCCAGTCTGCTGAAATTTCACGTGGGTGACGTCCCCATAGCTTTTCGGTATATCCCTCAAAGAACATACTGTAAAGCACCTTGCCGAAACGGTTTATATAGAAATTTTCAAGAGATGTTTCAGGCTTTTTGAACATTGCGGATTTAAGATAGCTGAAACCGGCTTTTAATGTTGTGCCGAAACCCATATTTTTGATTGTTGCCGCTGACATACTTATAGGATAGTCAAAAAACTTATTGTTGTAATAAATTCTTGAAACTCTGTCACGTACAAGCATTACTCTGTCATCTTTTTCAGGGTCAGGGCCTCCATTTTCAAGCGGTTTTTCTCTGCCAAGTTTTTTATCGTCATAAGACGCTGCACCCTGTATCGGCATAAGGTTGCTCCACCACTTCATAACCTCGTCACTCTTTGAGAAAAATCTGTGACCGCCTATGTCCATACGGTTTCCGTTATATCGAACCGTCTGTGATATGCCGCCTATGACTTTTGTTTCTTCGAGAATTACAACCTCATATTCATTATTTCCGTCTTTGAGAAGTTCATTTGCGGCGGTAAGCCCTGCCGGGCCGGCACCTATTATAACTATTTTTTTCATACTTTGTTCACCTTTCATATTTTCAAAAATCATTTATAGGATTTTTCTTTTGAGTTTTTATCGCCCTTTTTATTGAACAGAAGATATTTTCTTGCAAAGAAATTCCAGAAGAATGAAACCGCTGTTGAAACTACTTTTGCGATTATCTGATACAGACTTGTTACATCTTTAAGTGCCGCCTCAAAACCCCAGGTTATTCCAAGAGTCAGCAAAAGTCCCACAACACCTATTGCCGCAAAAGAGAGAAATTCCAGAAATCTGTTTTTAATTTTTGAGTCTTTGAATATCCAGAATGTACTCAGAAAATAATTTACAAGCAGTCCCGCAACAAATGACAATCCATTGCATAAAATTGCAAGCTGTTGCCCGAAAACGAGATAAAATAAAAGTGCCGACAGACCCCAGTCAACAACGGTTGCAAATCCGCCGACAAAAACATATCGAAAAAACTGAATAAATGTATTATCCGTATCGCCCACAAAAAGTTTTTTTATATTCATTTTACATATTTCTCCTTGATTTTTGAAAAATAAATGTGTAATATTTCAAAAAAGAAAAACCGCTACAAATATAATTTTAATTCATACAGTCATAAATGTCAACAACCGTCAAGCTATTATTTCAACGTGACATTAACATATTAACAGCCAACCGAAAAAGACAGCAGAGAAAAGCTCTCCACTGTCTTTTTATTATGGTTTATTCAAATATAAATCAGCCGCAATCCTTATCAAAAAGATACTGATAAAAAGCACTGTAATCTGTACGATTATCGGCTGTGAACTGAATTGCGTCACGTGGGTGCTGATTAAGACGACCTGTGAGAAGATAAGGAATGTCATATCCCCACACAACACCGTCTGCCTTTAATTTATTGATATGATTTTCAATGAATTTAAGCACAGGTGTAATATCGTATTTCGGGTTTTTGAGGAAACCGAGCAAAAGTTCTGTCGGACAGTTGCCTGCACCTCGTCCAAGACTGCTTACTGTTGAATCAAGATAGCTGACACCCATTGTGAGTGTTTCTATTGTATTTGCAAAAGCAAGCTGCTGATTGTTGTGTGCGTGAATACCGATTTTCTTGTTGTATTTGTCAGCACATTCAAGATATTTTGACGCAAGTCTTCTCATCTGTTCAGGATAAAGTGAACCGTAGCTGTCAACAAGATATATTGTATCAACACAGCTATGACCGATAAGTTCAAGTGCGTCGTCAAGGTCGCTGTCGTTTGACTTTGAAATCGCCATAATATTTATGGTTGTTTCATAGCCTTTTTTGTTGCAGTATTCAACCATTTCAAGTGCGGCAGGAATCGTATTGATATATGTTGCGACTCTCACAAGGTCAATAACGCTGTCTTTTTTGTCAATTATGTCTTTTCTGAAATCGGTTCTTCCGACATCAGCCATAACCGAAATTTTGAGGTCTGTATCATTATCGCCGACAATAGATCTTATATCTTCTTCATCACAGAATTTCCATTTGCCGAACTTATTTACATCAAAAATTTCCTTTGATGCCTTATATCCGAACTCCATATAGTCAATGCCTGACTTTATGTTAGTTTTGTAGAGATCCCTTACGAACTCCTCGCTAAACTCAAAATTATTTACCAGTCCGCCATCTCTGAGTGTACAGTCAACAACCTTTATGTCAGGTCTGTATGACACCAATTCTCCTTTTTTCTGCATAATGCCCTCCGATAAAAAATATTTTTATAATCTGCCTAACATTATACATCAAAAAACGAGAAATTACAACTGTTTTCGAGGGAATGTTTATGATGATATTCAATTACGAATAAATAATTCCGACAGCAATAATAAGAATAATAACAATTATAGTTATTATAACCTTACAATGTTTAACAATAAATCTGCGTAATTTTCTGAACCATTTAGCAATGAAGTAACCGAAATCCTTTAACCGCTCTATCCATTCTTCTAATTGTATCAAATGTCTTATAAACATTACAACCATAATTGCTTCATCAATAAACGGCAACGGATCCGGCGTAGAAAAATTGACTATCATAAGTATTAATTTTCCCACTAACGGACAACAAGCATATATTAACAGCAACAAAGCATATCCTATTATGTATAACATACTAATGCCCCCTTTTTCTCGAACCCAGAACAGATTTTTGATACATATTATTGATTTTTATTCACAGCGTATCAGAAACAGAAAAAATTACCTGTCGTTTTTTCAGAATAATTGTTTAAACCTATAAGTAGGAACCAACTTTCCGTCATAATCTCTTTCAAGTAATCCTTTTTCTTCAAGTGCCTTAACATATCCGACACGCTTATAACCGCTTGATTGTTTGAATTTTTTTACCAATAAATAATCGTCCATTGTAAGTCCGTCTAAATAAGCGTTTTCAATTTCACGATTATTATTTTGCATGGATTTTATAAATCCTTTTCCGACATTCCTCACAAATTTGCCAAACCAACCGCCGCTTACTTCTTCTGATGTTTCACAGGATTCATTTTCTGTATAACTGCTTTGTTCATTTTGATAATCACACGAACTATTATCATAATTTTCCTGACAATCGCTGTAACTTTGATTTTCAGGTTGGCAAGCTTCCTCTTTATGAAAATCGTTTGAGGTTTTATTCTGTGATTTTATTTTTCTGTCATAATCCTTTCTTTTTTGCTCATCTGACAGAACCTCATACGCTTCATTGATTTGTGACATATTTTTATCTCTGCTCGCATTGCTTCCACGGTAAGTATCTGGGTGATACTTTTTTGCCAAAGCACGATATGCCGCCTTGATAACCTCCGTAGATGCGTTTTCATCTATTTCCAGAATTTCATAGTAATTCATCTGAGTCAACTTTTACTTCAACTCCCTGTTTTTTCTCCAAGAATGAGGTTTATCTCCTTGCTTTCTCGGACATTTTCCGGGCATCGGACGACCCTGTATATTCATTCTGATTTCTTTTTTGCCACAATACGAACATATATATTCAATTCTTTTGATGTCAGACATTTTATTTCACCGCCATTTCTGATACGCTATTGTTTTGATATATCAATACTAAATAGATCATACAAAAGAGCCATTAAATTTATATGTGTATTTATTCCACTCATACATTATCAACTTATAATTTTCATATAAATCTCTATCCTCATAAAACTCCATATTCTCTTTATAAGTTGTTATTGGAAAATCTGTTCCAAACAATAATCGGTTAAAATAATTTGTGTTAATAATTTTTTGCAGGTCACTTGGCGACGAAAATGCCACATCTCCAAATACATTACTGTATTTAGTGAACAAAGCCATCATTTCATCTACTGCTTTACAATGTGCCAAAACAAAATTCACCTTGGGGAATTTTTTAAACCAGTGTTCAAATTTACTTGGCTTTTCAAAATCGCATATACCTGTATGGATTATTATGGGTACATTTTTATTTTCAGCAATCTGACATATATCATCTAATAATATATGTATTTTTTTATCATCTATATTCCATATATGTGCTCTGGGATGTATTTTAAAGCCTTGATACTCACTTTCTGAATACATTTGTTCAACTGAATCACCCTCGTAATATCTTTGAGGAATAACCCAACATAAAGGTCTTGCGTCAAAATTTTTATCAGTGGAACACAGCAACAATTCATCAAACTCTGCCTTTATGTGTTCAACTATTATATTTTTTTCTTCAACGCTATCCCAATTCATACATGATGTTGTGGAGGAAATATAAGCTCCAGCAACACCATAATATGAAAGAACATTTACAATTTTATAGGGGTTATAATAAACATTCTGAAACTGTCCTATATGAACATGATAGTCATATCTGTTAATCGGAAAGATTTTTTTCATTTAATAATTCATTGACCATCTGATGATGTATTTTTGCTGCATCACATGTAATTTGCGGAATATTGAATATATCACCATCTTCATTTTCATTTGAGTTTCTACTCATACACATCAAACAAAAATCCTTATCCTTACATGCAACGCACTTTTTAAAATCCTTTTGTCTTAGCTTACGGAGATAATTCACTTGTGGTGAATCCTCCCAAATTTTTTGTAGCGGTACTTCTTTTATGTTTCCGCAGATGTATTTTTGCCATCCGGCACATGGATACACATCACCATTTGCAACCATACATAGAGTTGTCATTCCAACACCACACACTCTGTCATTCAAGTCTGTATTGTTTTCTTTATAATCACTTTTGTTTGTTTTTTCAAGATTAGAACGAACTACTACATCACTTTCCAAAAAGTACTTTATAACAGACTGCAAATCTTCCTTTGATAAACGATTTGTCAAATTATCCGTTGACCCGTTTGAACGAGCCATAATTAAATAATCTATATTAACTTTACATTTGTGGTCTTGTCCCCATTCGATAACTTCATAAAAGCAATCTTTATTCTGTTTCATAACTGGACAATTTATCTGTATCGGAACATTATGCTCTATTAACTTCAAGATGTTTTCAACGGTTTTTTTATGTGATCCTTTAATTGTGGTTATTTCATCATGTATTTCCGGTCTCATTGAATACAATGATACATTTACACATGAAGCATGTTTGTATGTTAATGCCTCAATTATTTCATCTGTAACTGCCGTCAGATTGCTCAATATCGTTACATTGAAATCCATATCCTTAGCACATTTCAAAAACTCACAAAAATGCGGATGTAACATAGGTTCGCCACCTGAAAAAATCAAAGTCAGAACATTCATTGTTTTGCACTGTTTCAAAGCGTCCATCATTGTATCGTAATCAATATCGGTAGTTTTATTTTCATGAGGAATATAACAATGTACACACCTTTCGTTGCACTTACTGGTAACCTCAATATGAAAAGTATTGAGATATGGTGTATTTTGAAAATATTCCCCCAGAAAATGAGAGGACGACTCCTCTAATTGTGGTTTTAAATTTGAATATGCAAATTTTCCTTGCAAAGTTGAATATGTAAACCCTGATTCTTCAAATTCTTCAAGAGAGGGGGCTTGATTAAGAAAACCGTCTGATGCCAAGTTCGAGTAAAACTCAATAGAGTCTTTTTTTAGTTCTTCTTTATCAATACCATCAAATTCAACCGATAATTGTTCAACTATTTCATCAATATGTTTGGGTTTATATGATAGCTTATCGAGAAAAACAGCACCTATTTCATCAACAACTTCTTCCGTTGTTATAATCGGTCTTGATATATATCCTATTTTTCCATATTTTCTAAAATAGCAACCTGTTTTCATAGAATAATACATAAAATTATCTCCTTACTAAAAAGCACACTAAGCAAAGCTTAGTGTGCTCCACTTTAACTAACTTTAACAGCAAAATTAACTGCAACGGCATGTTCTACAAGTATTACCGCTATTTGTTGGACAACCAGCACTGAAGTTACTTCCCTTTTTTGTTGCGGCTAATACAACAGGTTTTGTGTACTTAATCTTGCTTTCTGTTGTTTTCTTTTGCATAATAACACCTCCATATAAAATATTTTATTAAAATCTTATCCTAAAAATTAGAACAAGATATTAATCATACCTTTTCCTCTCTAAAGTTAATTAAACCTCGAGATACCTGCAAATCCTGTAACACTTCATCTATATTATGATAATGTCTTCCTTGATCTATATCCAAGTCAGTCAATATACTTTCATCTTTATCTGCCTCTATATAAATATCAACTATTTGGAAACATCCTCCCGCTCCGGCATGTTCAGAACGCTCATAATTTGTATATATAACTAATTCGCCTTCTGAAAAATCTTTACCTTGAATTTTCAAACAAATCACCATCCTTTATCAAAAATCATTTATTTTAGATATACAAATATGAAAAATCAATAATTTTATTATTTTTCTTTCAATTTCTGTACAAGATGATTATAACACCCGTGTAAAAATTTGTCAATACTTAGAGCATAATTTTTATAGCCTATAAGTCGTTGAGATGAATAATCAAAAAATTTAGATTTATAATATCATTAAAATGAAAGGCGGATTTGTTATGCAGTTTGACCGTGAAACTATATCCTATAAGATAGGTGAAAGAATACACGATTTCCGTGTTCAACGAAAAATGAGCCAAGAAGAACTTGCACTTGCGTCAGAAATACACCCGGCTTATCTCGGACGGCTTGAAAGAGGTGAAAAATGCCCTACGGTCGATACTTTATATAAGGTGTCGCAAGGCTTAAAAATACCGCTGTCGGAACTGCTGAACATAACAGCCGAAATAAATCCAAGCCATACAGAAGCCATACAACGCATTGAAACTGCACTTGACGGTCTGTCGGAAAAAGACGCTGTTGATATTGCCGAAATAGTCGAAAAAATTGTAGCTTTCAGGAAAAGCTGTTTCTGATTTCTTCTTCCGTCAACTCGGGTTCTATGCCGAAAATATTGTAAAGCCTTAACAGCAATAACGCATTGTTCGGAATGTTTTTTAATGCTGACGCTTTTTCGTGTTCCTGTAATTCAGTCAGAAATATTTCAAGCTCGCCTGTGTAATAACAATATATAAGGTCATCAATGCTGAAATTTTTCAGAAGTTCATCAACCGTATGCACTGCCTGACCGTTCATCATAATAAACATTTTTGTCATCTCCTTGTGCGGAATTTTGTTAATATAATAATATCCGACAGAAACATTTTAAAACAGATAAAACGGTTACCGAAAATAAATTTTTTTCGGTAACCGTTTTATATTGCAATATTAAAAATGATACACAGTATTCATTAACAGACTGCGGTTGTAATCCTGTAAATATTCAACAAGGCACAACCTCGCAAAAAGAACCGACTGTTGTTTAAATCTGCTTATAACTCTTAATTTGTTTTTTACTGCGTCATACATTTTTTCCGCATAAACATCAATATTATTCTCGTCATTTTGCACCGCTGATACAAAAGACTGCAAAAATTCATCATCAGACATAATTTCCTCATAAGCCCGACTGACAGACGGATTTTTGTCAACAAATACATTCATAACTTCACATTCACGACTGAACCAGAAATTTTCGGGTATAAGCGATACAGTTTTTGAAAAATATCCGACAGCCTCAGATAAATTTATCGGTATATCCTCGTTATGTTCACAGTTTTCATAATACCACTCGCATAAGTTGCTCAGATTTGCCATACAATAATTGTTAAATTCAATGTCTGTACCGTCATTTTCAAACAGCGAAAAAATCTCCTCATAGAGTATAAGGTAAGCCTCGTATGTATTAAAATTCTTGTTGTTGTCCCTGTCAATCCTGTATTTTTTATACTCAAACACATTTGAAATATTAGGAATAAACCCCTGATGTCCTGTCATCAGCTTATGCTTACGGGTTAAAACTGCAAAATAAATATACGGTTTAATCTGTTTGTATGTTTCGTCTGAATTTACCATACGCACAAGTTCGCCGATATTTTCAAAAAATACATCACTGTCTTTGTATTCGGACAAAAATTTATAATCTGTTGCCGTTTTATAAAGCAAAGTCTGTTCTTTTTGATTTATTTTTGCACTTAAATCTTTCGGCTTATAATTTTTTAATTCTTCAAGTCTTTTTCTGTACACAGGTTCTTGCTTAATTAGTTCCGTCAGCTTTTGCACCGTTTCAGACTGTTCATACCATAACCGTATTTTGTCTTCTTTATCCTCAACATCACCAAAAATCAAGCCGTTTTCCGTAAGTAAACAAACGCAAAGAAACAATACATTATCACTTTTATCTGTTTTTGATAATTCCGAAACTTCAAAGCATATTTTGCTTATGTTGCGGTTTTTAATGTCTTTAATTTCAAGTAAATCAAAAAAACGCTTTTTAAACTCGTCAGCCTTATCAAGTGCCTGTTTTTCAGTCAAATCTTTTTCAGACAAAATATCCTCAGTTGTTTTGTATTTACCTGAATCAATATAATCATCAAGTAATTCGTCTATTGCAAGTTCTTCTTCATCATAATAGCCGTTTTTCAAATAACTCACCGTCCTTATTCACAGTATTCTTTCAGCTTTTCGGGATTAAGGATTTTGATTGTTTTGTAGCCTGTTTTAATTATTCCGAGATTTGAAAGACGTATCATAAATTTGCTGACCGTTACTCTTGAAACACCGACAACACTCGCTATTTCCTCGTGTGTGGAATTTACTGAAAAGCCGTCCTCTGTACTGTTCATTGACTCCATAAGAAAACGTGCAATGCGACAGTCGGCATTAAGAAACGTTATGCTATCAACCTGTGCTGACAACATTCTTATTGTCTGTGCCTGTAACTTAAAAAGTTCCATAGCTGTTCGTGGATTTTTGCGGATAATATCCATAAGGATACTTTTATCTATCGACACAAGTTCACATTTTAATATTGCTTTTGCTGATGAAATTCTCGGCTGTTCATCAAAAAATGCCGCCTCTCCGAGAATTGCACCCTTGCCAATAACGGACAATGTTTTTTCCATACCGTTTTCCGATGTCATAAAGATTTTAACTCTGCCCTTTTTCAGATAATAAAAAAAATTTGCCTGTTCGCCCTGTGTATAGATAACAGTATTTTTTTCGCATACTCTCACGGTGTTTATGTTTTCAAAAACTTGTATAAGACTTTCGGGAAGTCCGTTTGCATAGTTCTGCACATAATGATTTAGTTTTTCCATATTAACTCCACACTCCACTCTCCAAACTCCACACTAATTATTACGCTGATTGTAACATAGTTTACATTCTTTTTCAATAATGAATGGTATAATTGCGTTATTGAATTTATTTCGTATTACTTTAAGGAGGTTTAATTCAAATGGGAATGACTATGTCACAAAAAATCCTCGCCGCACACGCAGGACTTGAACAGGTCAAGGCTGGTCAGCTTATTGAAGCAAAGCTGGATATGGTACTCGGCAACGATATAACTTCACCTGTTGCAATAAATGTATTCAATGACGGCAAGGCAACATCTGTATTTGACAACACAAAAATCGCAATGGTAATGGATCACTTTACACCTAACAAGGACATAAAGGCTGCACAGCAGTGCTTACAGGTAAGGGATTTCGCCGGAAAATATGACATCAAGAATTTCTTTGATGTCGGTGAAATGGGCATTGAACACTCACTTCTCCCCGAAAAAGGTCTTGTTGGCCCGGGAAGTCTTGTTATCGGTGCTGACTCACACACCTGTACATACGGTGCATTGGGTGCATTTTCAACAGGTGTAGGCTCAACGGATATGGCTGCCGGTATGATAAGCGGCAAGGCTTGGTTTAAAGTCCCGTCAGCAATAAAATTCAATCTCACAGGAAAACCAGCTGAATTTATCAGCGGCAAGGACATCATACTCCATATAATCGGTATGATTGGTGTTGACGGTGCTTTGTATAAATCAATGGAATTTGTCGGCGACGGCTTGAAATATCTTTCAATCGACGACCGTCTTTGTATTGCGAATATGGCTATTGAGGCCGGTGCAAAGAACGGAATTTTCCCTGTTGACGATATTACAAGAGAATATACAAACGGAAGATTTCAGGGTAAACCTGTTGAATACACTGCTGATGATGATGCAGAGTATGACGCAGAATACACAATCGACCTTTCAGCACTCCGCCCGACTGTTGCTTTTCCTCATCTTCCCGAAAACGCAAGAACCGTTGATCAAATCGGCGAAACAGAAGTTAAAATCGACCAGGCTGTTATCGGTTCGTGTACAAACGGCAGAATTTCAGACCTTCGTGCCGCCGCTGATATTCTTCGTGGCAAGCATATTGCAAAAGGTGTAAGATGTATAATCATTCCGAGTACACAAAAGGTATGGTTACAGGCAATGCACGAGGGACTTTTTGATACATTCATTGAGGCGGGTGCAGTAGTTTCAACGCCGACCTGTGGACCGTGTCTTGGCGGACATATGGGCATACTTGCACAGGGCGAAAAAGCTATCTCAACAACAAACAGAAACTTTGTCGGAAGAATGGGACACATTGATTCCGAAATTTACCTTGCAAGTCCGGCTGTTGCCGCCGCAAGTGCCGTTACAGGCTATATAACCGACCCGTCAAAAATCAAATAATCACAGAAAGGACTGAATAAGATGAAAGCTCAGGGTACAGTACATAAATACGGAGATAATGTCGATACCGACGTTATTATTCCGGCAAGATACCTCAACACAAGCTCACACAAAGAACTTGCCGCTCACTGTATGGAGGATATAGACGCAGACTTTACAAAGAACGTAAAGGACGGAGATATTATCGTTGCCGAAAAGAATTTCGGTTGCGGTTCATCAAGAGAACACGCTCCTATTGCGATTAAAGCGTCGGGCATAAGCTGTGTTATTGCGTCAACATTTGCACGAATTTTTTACCGCAATTCAATCAATATCGGACTGCCTATCCTTGAATGTGACGAGGCGGCAAAGGAAATCAAAAACGGCGACGAAGTTGCCGTTGACTTTGACACAGGCATTATAACCGACGTCACAACAGGAAAAACCTATCAGGCAGAACCTTTTCCGCCATTTATACAGAGCATTATTTCTGACGGCGGACTCATCAAACACGTTACGAAAGAAATGCGTAATTCGTAATTGATGTGCGAACCGTCAGTTTGTTCGCTAAGTGTAGTTTTTGAAAATAACACATAAACAGAAAAGCACACCGAAAGATTTTTCAATCAATTGGTGTGCTTTTGTTTTATTGTTTTTAAAAGCCTGACTTCAACGCATAAACTGACGGTCAGAATAATTACGCATTACGAATTACGCATTACGCATTATTTATATCTGTTGTAGGTGTTCAGTTTGCGTGTAAAGTAATCTTCAACAGAAAGGTTGTATGTGTCGCCTGAAACGCATTTTCCGTCAAGGCTGAATGTCAGTCTTGAACTGTCGGCGTTCTGATAGTATTTGTCGGGCTTTGTGCAGTCATTATAATGTGATTTTGCAATTTCATATATTGCCTTGAAATTGCTGAATGTAACCCATTTGCTTGACGCAATTTTATTAAGTTCGGTTTTGTATTCGCTTATGTAATAACCGCCGTTCTGAACTGACTTTTTAACAATCGGATTCTTCTGGTCGGGGTGACTGCCCTCCGCTTTGGTCGAGAATGGTGATACAGTCGTCATTCCGTTGCCTGTCGGGTTAAATCCGCAACATATACCAAAACTTCTGTCGTTGTCATAAGGAATGAAAATTGCCTTGCCGTCGCTTTTACGAAAATATACATAGTGATTGTTATAGTTGTTTCTCAAATCGTCAGGACTGCCTATGAAATAACTCAATGCCGAATATTTTATCCAGTAATCCTTGTCAATGACCTTTTCAAAATCAGTTTTTGTAACAACCGATTTATTCATAGTATTAAGAAGATTTTTGAGGGATTGATGAGTTGAAGTTTTTTTGTTGGTTTTAAGGTCAAAGTTATAGAATTTTCCCTTGTCCTCGTCCTCAATGCCGTAGCTTACATTTCTTGTATAGTCAGCAGGACTGTTTGTCCAACCTGCTTTGTAGAGGTCGCCGCCCCAGTCCTTTTCGGGAAGATTGCGTTCAATGAAATTCTTGTCAACGGGTTCATATATCATATAAACACCCATATCACGACCTGCAATATTTATCTGTGATATACTGTTTCTTGCACAAAGAATACCGTTTTCTCTGTACATCTGACTTGTGTAATATTCTCTTACATAAGTTTGGTCATAGTTTACATTCCATTTTATTTCAAGTCCGTTCAGTGTTGCAAAAGTGCGTTTTTTACGCTGTTTACGGTCAGCGTCATTCCAGTTTCTCGCTTGTGAACCGTAGTAAATTTTATCGTCAAAAGTTTCATCAAAACTCAAACGGAAATGCACAAGATTATACATACCCGATGATGAATTATAGAATGATTCTCTTGTTGTGTTGCCTTTCATACGGATTCCGACATCATCAATTTCATATTTTTTGCCGTTAATCGTAAAAGTAACCTTTGACGCAACACGATAAATCGGGGATTTACTGTGCATATTGTGATACTTATCATAGTCCTTCTGAATTTTAAGAAGTTCAGCGTCGGAAATATCAATTTTAATGCTAACTTTGCTGTTTATATCAAACAGTGACTTATAAATTGCCTCCTGTTCTGCACTTGATGTATTTGTGTTATTGGAAGTATTGTTGTTTTGGTTATTGTTTGTGTTGTTTGAAGTATTGTTATTGTTTTGGGTATTGTTTGTGGTGTTTGAGGTATTGTTGTTGTTTTGTGTATTGTTTGTGGTGTTTGAGGTATTGTTGTTGTTTTGTGTATTGTTTGTGGTGTTTGAAGTATTGTTGTTGTTTGGTGTATTGTTTGTGGTGTTTGAAGTATTGTTGTTGTTTGGTTTAGTGCTTGTATTATTTGAAGTGTTGTCCTGAGTGTTGCTTGTTATATTTGAAGTAGTATTTGAAGTATTTGCTGACGGCTTCTGAGAAGTTTGTGATGTCTGAGGAGTCTTTGACGATTCGCCTGATGTTGAATTACCTGACTGCTTATCGCTGTTTTGGCTTATATCACCGAATACATCACTGTTGTTCTCTGAACTTTGAGTTTCTTCCGATGAAATCTCAGCAGTTTCGCTGTTTTGACTGTTTTGGCTGATTTCGCTTGTCTGAGGCGTACTGCACGAACACATTACCGTTGCCGAAAGACAAAGTGCAAGAAACACCGAAATTATTTTCTTCATAAATAAAAAATCCTCCTTTTTGAATTTCATTTTATTTTCTGTAAATATAAAATAACCACAACACAATTATAAATAAAAAGTGTTGTGGTTACAATAATATAAAAGAATATTTATATGTAAAATTATAAGGCGAAAATTCAGCAATAGTTACTACGTTATAAAAAATATTAAAAACAATAAAATTTATAAAAGATTTTATTAAAAATATTTTTCTTTATTGTTCAACATAGTTTAAGCTATGTTTACTACAAACGGGTGCAACGCACACCCTATATCCCATTTGATTGGGA
>JAQXZA010000107.1 GCA_029226955.1 Clostridia bacterium
TTTCTGAAAAAAGTTATCTGTTTTTTTCTTCGTGAAATATATTCTTCGTCACAATCTGAATAAAATTCTTCAATGCCTTTTTCTGTTTCGAGTGCGATTTTTTCAATCATATCTTTATTTTTTACTGCAACAAAATAATAGCACTGACTGTTACAGGCACTCGGTGCTTTGAGTGCTGAGTATATAATTTCTCTGACTGTTTCGTCGGAAATTTCTTCATCTGTAAATTTTCTTATACTGCGTCGTGTGTTTATTATTTCATCAAAATCATTCATATTGTTTTATCTCCTGTTATTCAGCATATTTCTTAAACGGGTAGCCGAACACTGAGCGTGACATATCGCCATTGCAAGAGCGTCAGCAGTATCATCGGTTTTAGGCACTTTTTCAAGTTTCAAAAGGCGGCGTGTCATCTCCATAACCTGTTGCTTATGTGCCTGTCCGTAGCCTGTAACTGCCATTTTAACCTGTAACGGAGTATATTCATAGATTGGAATATTATTCATCTGTGCGGCAAGTAATGTCACTCCTCTTGCCTCGGCAACGGCTATTGCGGTTTTTTGGTTATTCTGAAAATAAAGTTTTTCAATGGACATTTCGTCAGGGTCGTTTTTTATTATCACAGAAACAAGACTGTTATATATCTCCTGTAAACGCACAGGAAACGGCGTTTTTGCGTCGGTTGTTATTGCACCGTAATCAACGGCATAATATTTTCCGCCACTGAACTCTATTACTCCATAGCCTATTATCGCATAACCCGGGTCTATTCCTAAAATTCTCATAATCAGTTTCCTTGTATAATTATTATGTATAATATATCATATTTTTATATTTGTATCAACAGCAAATAAACAAGTGTTTGTATAATTATTCATTCTATAAACAAAAAGAATGAGGTCGGTTATTGTTCCAACCCCATTATAATTTACAAATTGTTATTTGCTGGTTTATAAAGCCAAGGCATTACTTTCCATTTGAATATCTGTTTACGAAGTTTTAAGGGTGTTATTTTTGAAACTTTAAGCAGATTGTCATAATGCTTTAAGTGAAGTGAATTTTTTATTGCGTTATACCCAAATCCTTCATTAAGCAGAATATCAACGCACGACATAACAACAGACGGTATCTTCTGATATTCAAATGCAGTATTTAAAGCCTCATTGTTTTTATGACGAAGTCTTATTGTTTCAGCCACTTTAAGAATTGAGTCAACACGTTCAAAGCAGTTATTTGTGAAAGCTGTGGAATCCTCTTTTGAAAGTCCGTTTACGTAGTCCCGTTCAAGTTCTGTATCAGAATATACGATTTTCGGATTGTAAAGCAAAGCATTAAAAATAAATGCCTCAGCATAGCCGTAATTACAGTCCTCGTAAAATCTGATATGGTTAGAAAGCAGAAATTCACGCTTGAACATCACAGCAGTAAAATCTACATTTACTATTGAACGGACAAGACCTATTGCAAGGTCTGTTCCTGAAATATTGTTAAGACCTGCACGGACAAGTTCGGAACTGTTTTTTGTTTCTGACGGCACTGAAAACACAAAATCCGCACTTTGTGATTCAATATCATTATAGTAATCTGAAATATAGTTTTTATAAAGGCGACGTGGATAAACAAATGTGATGTATTTGCCGTCAGACTTGAAAATTCCTGTATTTAAAGCGGAACTTATCGTACCGCCGCCGCTTTGTATCACACAGCCACGAAGATTATTGTCTTTTATTTCATTCAGAGTCAAAAGTACGGTATTGTCAGTGGAATTCATATCAATGACAATAAATTCCACTTCTATATTATTTGTCTGCTCTGATATTTTTCTTATAATTTCAGCAGTTTTATTTTTATTGTTTTTTGATGGGATAATGACAGAAATATCAACATTAGACATAAAATATCTCTCCCGATTTTTTCCTTGAATTATTTTCTTTATTATACGCTTTTATATGTCCGAAAATTTACAGCTGTTTATATACTCTCAAATATATTATATCACAAACCCCAAAAAATTGCCGAAATAATCAGAATAGATTTTTTAAGATATTTTATACAAAAATTTATCTATATTGCACAAAGTACAATATAGAGGCTCTATAATAAATGTTGGGGTAAGCAAATAGAGTCAAAAAAACTTTTTAAAATTTTTTCAAAAAAGTAGAGCATATTTGCTAAAAATCCGTTAAAATGGAATTGACAAGAAACCTATGAACGGAGGAACAAATATGCT
>JAQXZA010000108.1 GCA_029226955.1 Clostridia bacterium
TTGCATTTCCTGATATTGCAGAAGTTCCTTTTGGTGCTGTTTTGTTTCACGGAAAAGCAGATATATCTGAATAATTACAGTAAGCAAGAGTCCTATTCTTATAAATATGCGTTCAGGTGCAAAGCCTGTAAAGACGTTTACAGCGTCAATAAGACTTGCCACAATAGTGGGACAAATTGAAATAAGAACCGTTCTTGAATTTTTTAATTTAAGTTTAAACGCTTCATATACAAGGCAGACAATACAGCCGATAACACCGAGAATAATAAACGGAAATACAACAATCTGAGTTTTAAGAATATCCGTAATGCCGAAAAGCTGTAAGAATACTGAAACAATAGTAAAAATAATCATCAAAGACGACATAACAGAAAGATATGTTTTTGAGCGTTTGTCCTCAACATTTACCCTTACATAGAGGAAAGCCGCTATCGGCAGAAGATATGAATTAAATTCATCAAAAATCATACACATAACAGGATTGTCTATCCACAGCGGCACATATAAATAAATCGAATCTGAAAGCATATAAAGACCACACGCAACCGCAAGAAACGATAATGCAAGGTTCTTGTATCTCACGTTTTGCCACATCATTCCGACAAGTGCAAATGCGAACAGACCGAGAAAACAAATTGCAAGACTTATGATAATATCCAATGTATGATTTTTCAGCAAATCATTGTACATAGTGCCTTTATCGCCGAAAGTAAGTTTGTTTAAAGTATCTTTAATTGAAGTTAAGTCTTTGAACAGGGAATAGGGGTTTCTGAGTGTAAGTTCAATGTCGGCATTTTCGGGAATTTCAGATGATTGTATGTACATTATTGAAGTTCCGGGTGTGTCGGTTCTTTTACCGTCATTATCGAAATTTGTCGCAACGGTTTTTCCGTTGACTTTTAATTCCGCCCAGACATTACACACAGGCATAATAAGCTGACGGTTCTCCGGAATATTCTGAGAAAATTTTCCTTTGAAAACAGCATTTTCATAGCCGTTGTCGTCAAATTTGTCAGAGGACGGCATATCATTCCAGTTTTGTCCGTCGGTTGAATATTCGCCGATAATTGCAATATGACTGCTTTCAGTATTCTGTGATGAACTCTGATGAGTGATTGAAGTCCATATAAACAGAAAAGCAAAAATGACGAACACATCAATCAATCCGATTAAGATAAACGGTTTTGCATTGATTTTTTTCATAAATACATCACTTTCTTTCAGGAATTTGCCATATATATTGTATTTCCTTACCATTACAGTATAACACATACGATTTTGTCATACAAGGAAGTTTTATAATACAATAAATGGTAAAAATTTATATTTTGATATAATAATACAATATTAAGTGCAACAAAAGTGCAACAAACAGCCCGAAATTCCGCTAATGGAATTTCGGGCTGTTTGAAGGGAATTATACGTCAGTTTTTGATAAGTTTCTGAATTTCGAGTGCTTTTCCGAGGTCGCCGTCAATTCTCAGCTTGCCAACCGTAAAAGCAAATACAGGGTCAAGTTTTCTGTGTACTATTTTAAGAAAATCATTTGAATCAACCGTAAATATAACGTCACGGTCATAATATTCATAAGGTTCAACATTAAGAGTACCGTTGTTGAGTTCTGCATAAAAGGTACCCTGACCGTCGCCCTGTAAATTAACCTGTAATGCAAGATGACCTTTATAGTCGCTTACATCTGCCTGCATAAAAACGTTGCGTACTTCGTCGAATACTTCGTGAAATGTCATAGTGAAAAACTCCTTTAATGTTACTAAAATAAATAAACTGCATTTTTAATTTTTATGCTGAAAAAACAAAAATTAAATTCATCACTGATATAATACATTAAATCATACTAAAAATCAATAGAAAAAATAAATTTTTTGTATAAAATTTTAATTAGTTAGGAGTTAGGAGTTAGGAGTGAGGAGTTGTTAAAATGCAGAATGAAGAATTGAAGAACAGATAATCATTTTGCATTTTACATTCTTAATTCTGAATTTAAAAACGCCCTCTGTCTTTTAAGGGACAGAGAGCGTCTGTATAAATTCAATATAGATTTAATTATTTGCGTTTGATTTTGCCTGATGCAGTCTTGTCAAATTCGGTGTCACGGATTTTTACGACAGCTATACGTTTGTAAAGCGGAAGTTCACGGTTTATTTCTTCAACCTTTGCATTTACTGCGGCATTAACATCTGCAATATTTGCTTTTGCTATAAATTCACTGTTCGGGAAAATCTCACAGGTTATCTGATTGTTTTCAGAATATACCATAAGTTCCTTTGCAACATACCAGCCGTTGAATTTGTTTTCGAGTTCTTCCGGTGATACGTTTTCGCCGTTTGCAAGAATGATAAGATTCTTCTTTCTGCCAGTAATAAAGAGGAAACCGTCCTCGTCAATGTAACCGAGGTCGCCTGTTTTAAGCCAGCCATCAACGATTGTTTCACTGGTGTTCTTTTCGTCCTTGTAATAGCCGAGCATCATACTCTTGCCTCTTACAAGAATTTCGCCGTCCTCAATCTTAGCCTCAGCACCCGGAACAACAAAGCCTACTGAACCTTTCTTTGAATGACCGTGAACGTTTACGCTGATACGTGGTGAGAACTCAGACATTCCGTAGCCCTGTAAAACTTCTATGCCAAATTCAGCCATACCGTCAATAAGTTTCGGGTTAAGATAAGCACCGCCACTGTATATTCTTCTGAGGTTTTCACCGAATACTGACTGTCCGATTATGTTTTTCGGAACATTCGGGTTTACCTTTGATGCCTCAGTGAGTTTGAACAGAAGTGTTTCGATAATCATAGGAACAAGAAGAATGATATGCGGCTTGAATATTGCAATATTCTTTGCAAGACGCATTATTGAATCATTAAAGCAAACAACAGAACCGAGATGAAGTCCGACAAGTATATCACAGGTAAAGCAATATACGTGATGAATCGGAAGAACTGAGAGTACAGTTGAATTTTGCTGTTCGCCCATTTCAACACAGGTCGTGTTGTCGATAAGAGATGTATGGGTGAGCATTACACCTTTGCTTTTGCCTGTTGTGCCTGATGTATAGAGGATAGTACACATTTTATCGTTGTCGATTTCAACGTCAAAAGCACCCTGATTTTCGTCAATAACTTTCTGGAATGAAAGTATTTTGCCCTCGTCATTTTCCTTGTTCATTCCGATAAAATACTTAATGTTCGGACAGCTGTTGATTATTGCTTCGATTCTGTCGGACAGAATATCATCAAAAACAAGAGTTTCAACATCAGCACGGTTAAGAAGTTCAGAAATTTCGCTTGCGGGCAGTTCCTTGTCAATCGGAACAATTACGCTGTTGCTGTTGACTGTACCGAAATATGTAACAACCCATTCATAGCTGCTTAAACCTATTACGGCAACGTGTTTTCCAAGAAGGTCTTTTGCTTTAAGGAAGTTAGAAAATGCCTGAGAATCTGCTTTTAAATCAACAAAGCTCTTTGAAACGACTTCTTTGTTGCGTTTGAACTTGTAAGCGTCCAATGTGCCGTAATTTTCAGCGGCAGCGTTTACCAGTTCTTTAAGATTCGGGTATCTTTTCATAGGTTTAATCAAACTTTTATCCATATTGCACCTCATTTACTTAATGACTCAATGTATTCGATAGCCTGTCCTACTGTTTTAAGATTCATAACATCACGTTCGTTGACTTCAATGTCAAATTCGTCCTCTATTTCGCCGAGAAAACTCATAAAGTCGTATGAATTGAAACCAAGGTCGTTGATGAACTCAGAGTTTTCTGTGATTTCATCAGGATTGACGTTGACATAGTTTGTAATAATCGGTTTAAGTCTTTCTAACATAATTTTAATCTCCTCTCAGAATCAAACGCTTGCAATTATTGCACCGACTTTTTTGTTCGGTGTCTGAATACCCTGGAATATTATCTTTGAAAGATAATAGTAGAGTATTTCGAGATTGTCGTGGTTATATTTGCACTTTTTGTATTCAAAGCTGAAATCCATACCGTTGTCAAGCGGGCGGTGTGATACGGTAAGATAAAGTGCCTGTGCAGCAACACCGTTTGAATACCAATTTGACTTATATTTAAGGTCTGCCGGAATTTCGTCAGAACGCATTGAAAGCGGCTGATATGTAAGTGAGAGTCCCTCATAGCTCTGACCGTTAAGATGATAATACTTTGCACGGCTTGTCATAAATTCAACAGGATTGAAGTTTGCGTGGCGGAAGTTTGCAAGCTGGCTTTCCTGAATCTTGCGGCAGCCTTCAAGGAATGTGTCGTCAAGGTCAACAACTGTTCTGCAAGGGAAGAAGTGAACTCTTGTACCGCCTGAGAATTTTTCAGAAATTGTTGCACGTCTTGAAACAGTTGACTGAATTGAAATATCAGGTTCGTTTCTGTTTGCCTTTTGCAGATATGTTCTGAGTGCCATCAGCAACAGACAAACAACAGGAACGTCGTTGTCCTTACAGAATTTCAGAATTGCCGCAGTCGGTTCTGGTTCAAGGTGGAATGTAGAAATTCCTGCCTCCATACTTTCGTTAGCATTTGCAGCGGCACGAAGTTTGAAGTTGTTTGACGCAAAACGCTGGTCATCAAGCAGCTTTGTACCCATAATGTCGGTAAACATAGGCTCTGAACCCTGAATTACATCAGTCCAGTATTTTCTGTCACGCTGTAATGCCTTTGAGTTATCCTCGTATTTAAGGTCTTTTTCAAGCTGTGCAATGTATGATTTTGCCGGATTTGTGTACTTATAATCGTACTTCTTGTGGCTGTAAATCATCATTATGTCGCTGAGGAAAACGATAAGAGCCTGTGCGTCCATTGTCATATGGTCAACGCAGAAATAAACACCCTGAAAACCGTCCGGCATAGCGATAATTACGATTTTGTTCATAGGTGAATCCTGACGTTCAAAAGGAACTTCCGCCCATTTTCTCATTTCGCTTTCAGCGTCCTCGTATTTCCAGTGACGGAACTCAAAGTACGGAATGTAACGGTTTTCCTTTTCGGCAATGTACTGCATTACTTCGCCTTTTTCATTTTCGTGGAAACGTATTCTTGAACACTCAAAATGGTCATAAGCCTCATAAATGCTTTCCCTGAGCAAGTCAACATCAAGGTCAATCTCAATAGTAAGGCTGACACCTATGTTGAGTACCTGCTTATGTGGGCAATACTTAACCGTGAAATAATGCAATTTCTGGGCATAAGTAAGCGGATACATTGTTACATTCTGTTCCATAAATTGTTTTCTCCTCTCATATTGATAAAATATATTTTTGCCCTTTTAAAAAGGGAACGTACACTGATAAAAATTATTCGGTTGCTGTTTTACAGTCACTGCCGTATTTTTCAAAAAGCTCTTTTACGACTTTTTCATATTCTTCTCTGCCGGAATAGTAAGATTCAGCGTGGTCAGCACCTTTTACGATAAGAATTTTTTTGTCCGACTGGCAAGCCTCATAGTTCTGCTCACTCATATATGTAGGAACAAAGTCGTCCTTGTCGCCGTGAATAAAGAGAATAGGAGTTTTTGTTTTCTTTACTTCATCAAGAGTGCATACGTCATTATATCCGTAGCCGGCAAATTTCTTTGTCCACATTTCAGTAAGATTCATAAGAGGGAATTTTGGGAGGTGATAGTCCCTTTTAAGAATATGCGAAAATACATTATAAGCACTTGTAAATCCGCAGTCGGCAACAATTCCCTTTACATTATCAGGAAGTTCAAGACCGCTTGTCATAAGCACTGTTGAGGCACCCATTGATGTTCCGTGGAGGAATATTTTGCAGTCCTTGCCGAATGTTTCAATAGCAAAATCAATCCACTTTACAGCGTCGTGTCTGTCCAGTACGCCAAAGCCTATGTATTTGCCTTCGCTTTTTCCGTGAGCTCTTTGGTCAACAAGAATAACATTGAAACCCTCGTCATAGAAGAACTTTGACATTGCACTGTAATTGGTCATACCGTCGGCTGTATATCCGTGAAAGCAAATAACAACTTTGTTTGAGTTGTTTTCGTTTCTGATAAGAGTCGCACTGAGTTTAAGACCGTCGTCTGATGTTACGCTGACTTGTTCCAGTTTTTTTGTTGCAAGCCATTTTTTGCGTTCCTCGATAAAGGGAACGTGCTTGTGCCAGTCATTATTTGCATTGATATTTTTGTCAAGAGTTGCTGTAGGTTTTCTGAGTATTGTAAACCTGAAAAAATAAATTGATACACAAAAGAACACTATTGCTGTAATGACAATCAATGCGGCTATAATGATTAAAGCCCAAATCCACCATTCCATAAAAACACCTGCTTTTTTAAAATTTATTTTTTGATAATACCGTTAAGTATTATATCCAGTTCAGTAAGGAAAATCTGCTCAACCTTTTCGTTGCTTATGTCTTCCTTGTCGTTTATAATCATCTGATTTACAACGAATGCGTCAAGAAGAATATATGAAAGTATTTCGCTGTCAACTTCCCTGAGTTCACCTTTTGAAATTCCGTATTCAATACTTTGTTTTATCATATTGAGCCACGGTTTTATGCTTTCGTTGTTCGGTGAATACTGATTAAGAAAAATCAGCTTGAAAGTATCGGGATTATAAACCAGAATTTCGCTTATCATTTTGTAAACAGTCTTACAGTTTTTTGCAAAACTTCTGTCAGGTCTTATACAGGCTTTTACTGACTCCATAAGTTCCATACTTGTCTGATTGTGTATGGTATCGAGTATTTCCTGTTTGTCCTTGAAGTAGTGATAAACTATTGCAACGGAATAGCCAAGCTTATCGGTTATTTTTCTTATTGAAAGCTCGTCAAAGCCCTCATCAAGACCAATTTCTATTGCGGCATTGATGATAGCGTTACGGGTTTCGGCATTTTTTTGCTGTTGTCTTTCTCTGCCCATATTATCCCTCTTTTCCGTAAACCTACTTCATTCGACAAAATTAAACACCGTTTAATTTTCTAACGCTGTTTACTATTTATTATATTACGCACCTTTTCAGCCTTTGTCAATAGCTGAAAAGTGATTTAATAATCTTTGGAACAATTTACAATAAAATCCAGTTCTGACACAAAAAACAAGCAATTATTTATGTATTCGTCTTAACTTTCACACATCAATAACTCCACACTCCACTCTCCAAACTCCACTCTCAATAAATTTGTTTACATATCAACAAAATTATGTTATAATAAGTTGAAATCTGAAAGGCGGAGGAATTTTTTATGGAAGAATATAAAAAACAGTTTATTGAATTTATGGTTGACTGTCAGGTGCTTAAATTCGGTGATTTTGTCACAAAGAGCGGTCGTCAGACACCGTTTTTCGTAAATACCGGATTTTACAGAACAGGTGCACAGCTCAGAAAATTAGGACAGTATTATGCTGAGGCAATAAACAAGACATTCGGACTTGACTTTGATGTTCTTTTCGGGCCAGCATACAAGGGAATACCGCTTTCCGTTGCCGCAACAATCGCAATAAGCGAAAAATACAACAAGGACATTCGTTATTGTTCAAACAGAAAAGAAATAAAAGACCACGGCGACAAGGGTATTCTTCTCGGCAGTCCTATTGCTGACGGCGACAGAGTAGTTATTATTGAGGACGTTACAACAGCTGGAACATCAATCGAGGAAACACTTCCGATTATCAAGTCACAGGGAAATGTAAATCCGATAGGACTTGTTGTTTCGGTTGACCGTATGGAGAGGGGAAAGGGCGAAAAATCCGCACTTTCAGAAATTGAAGAAAAATACGGTCTTAAAACAACAGCAATAGTAACTATGGCGGAAGTAGTAGAACACCTTTACAACAAGGAATACAAAGGCAAGGTTATCATTGACGATAAACTTAAAGCCGCTATTGACGCATACTATGACAAATACGGCGTAAAATAATAATTCTTTTTAAAAACAAAATCCGACTGTACGGCATTATAGTTCTGTACAGTCGGGTTTTTGATTTTTGCAAAAATTAAAGCCTGTACATTAAGAAATGCACAGGCTGAGTCTGCTATGATGTAAGATTATTTTTTATCTTCTTCTTTTTCAACTTTTGCGTCGCCCATATCACCGAGAAGGTTGAAACGGAAAAGTTTAGTTTCGTCTTCGGGTTTCTGGCATACTATATATGCGTTGGTAATTTTGCCGCCCTCTATAAGTTTTGTAAGACCGACGAGTTGGCAGAGTTTACTTTTAAGATTAAGGTGGTCGCCCTCTCTTGTTACAAGAAATACATCACCTTCACAAGTATCCAGAACAGCAAGGAAAGACTGGACATCTACATCATGGAGTTCGATTGTTGGTGCCATAAAAATTACCTCCTTATTGTTTAACGTTTTGTTTTATCAGCAGTCAATTTTTAACTGCTAAGTTAATTATAGCATATAAAATTTACTTGTCAATTACTTTTTAAAAAATGTTTTATTGAATATGTTATAAATTCAACTTAAATATTTATACAATATGCACAACAAACCTTATATTTCAGCTATGAAATGATTTTTCCGTCAGAAATACAAAGCTGTCTGCCGGCTTGTTTTGCAATATTCATATCGTGAGTAATCAGTATAATTGTTGTATTTTCACGGTTCATTTCTCGTAGAATACTCATTATTTCCTGACCTGATTTTTTGTCAAGATTGCCTGTCGGTTCGTCTGCAAGGATAATTTCAGGTTCAGCGGCAATGGCTCTTGCGATTGCGACACGCTGTTGCTGACCGCCCGAAAGTTCATTTGGTCGGTGAGTGAGTCGTTTTTCAAGACCGACACGCTTTAAAGCATTTACCGCAAGTTCATACCGTTCAGATTTTTTTATTCCCCTGTAAATCAGTGGCAGTTCGGCATTTTCAATGGCATTAAGCGTAGGAATAAGATTAAAGCTCTGAAAAATAAATCCGATAATATTATTCCGTACAAAAGCAAGCTGTTTTTCTTTCATATCTGAAACATTCTGACCGTCAAGAAAATATTTCCCCGATGTTGAAGTGTCAAGACAGCCGAGAATATTCATAAGCGTTGATTTTCCCGAACCCGACTGACCGACAATAGCGGTAAACGAACCTTTTTTTATTTCAAGATTTATGTGTGACAGTGCGTTTACATCTCCGCCCTTTGTATGATAAATCTTAGAAACATCATCAAGCCGAATAATATTATCCATAAACAATTCCCCCGTTTAAGCAATAATATTATTTTGCCTCTCAAACAACAATTTAATTCAGAGTGGAGTGTGGAGAGTGGAGTGTGGAGAGTGGAGAGTGGAGTGTGGAGAGTGGAGTGTGGAGTTATTGTTCGGGCAGTTGTTTTTTGTAATAATCGCAGATGTCGTTCATACAGCATTTTTCGCATTTCGGGTTTCTTGCGTCACATACTGCACGACCGTGAAGTACAAGTCTGTGACAAAAGTCGTTGGATTCTTCGGGCGGCAGAATTTTTCGCAATATGGTTTCAATTTTTGTTGCGTCCTTGATATTATGAAAACCAAGCCTTGATGTAATTCTTATACAGTGCGTATCGACAACAACAGCCGGCTTTTTGAAAATATCGCCGACAACAAGATTTGCTGTTTTTCGTCCGACACCGGACAGTTGTACAAGTTTTTCGATTGTGTCGGGAACAACACCGTTAAATTTTTCACACAGCATTTTGCACATAGCAACAATGTCACGTGCTTTGGTTTTATAAAGTCCACAGGAATGTATATATTCCTCAACTTCGCTTACATCAGCGTCGGCAAAATCCTGTGCAGTTTTAAATCTTTCAAATAATGCCGGAGTTACCATATTAACTCTCTTGTCCGTACATTGTGCCGCAAGCCTTGTTGCAATAAGCAGTTGCAACGGGTCGGTATAAACGAGAGAACATACAGCCTCTGGATATTCTTTTTTAAGTCTTTCTATTGCAATAAGTGCTTTTTCTTTATTTTCCATAACTTTGCCTTTTTGATTTATTTACTTTCAGCGAAAAAACTGACGGCTGACATAATAATTACGCATTACGAATTACGCATTACGCATTATTTTTATATTTTTGCAAGAATGTCGGAACAGTCGGTTGTATCGGATTCACGTACTACGGCTTTGACACGCAGAATTTTTGACGGCACCATTGACAGTTCATCAATTCCCATTGCAAGAAACGTTTTTGTCATTGTGATGTCAGACGCTAACTCACCGCATATTGAAACAGGTATGTTGTTTTTGTGTGCATTTTCAGCAATGAATTTCATCAGTTTAAGTATTGAACGGTGATAGGGGCGATAGAAATATTCAAGCGTCTGATTGCTGCGGTCTATTGCAAGAGTATATTGCGTAAGGTCGTTTGTACCTATGCTTATAAAGTCAACCATTTTGCATATATCATCTGAAATGATTGCAGACGCCGGTGTTTCTATTGTTACACCAAGTTCAACGTCAGGGTCAAACGGCTGACCTTTGGCTTTGAGTTCGGCTTTTACTTCCTTAATAGTACGCTGTACATATTCTATTTCTTCAAGGCTGTCAACCATAGGCAGAAGAATTGCAAGTTTTCCGTAAGCTGACGCTCTGTATAAAGCCCTGAGCTGAATTTTGAAAAATTCATTATTCACAAGGCATATTCTTATACCACGCATACCCATTGCGGGATTTGGTTCATCAGGAATATGGAGATAGTCTATTCCTGTGTCTGTACCCAAATCGGCTGTACGGATAACTATACGCTTGTCTTTAAAAGACTTGACAGCAGTTTTGTATGCCTCGAACTGTTCTTCTTCAGAGGGATAGGAGTCCCTGTGCAAAAACAGAAATTCACTTCGGAACATTCCGATACCGTCAGCGTCATTCGCCTTTGCACTTTCAATATCTTCAAGAAATCCGATATTTGCGGAAAGTTTTATATACTGACCATTTTTTGTAACGGGTTCAAGACCGATTTGCTGTTTGAGATATTGCTGTTGTTTGTTGTATCGTTCTTTTTTTGCGTGATAAAGAGCGATTGTGCTTTTGTCGGGATTTATTATAATTTTTCCGAGATGACCGTCAATTATTGTTGTCATACCGTTGTATCGTGCAAGCGTCTTATCAATCTGTACAACTGAGGGAACACCCATTGTCCGTGCAAGAATTGATGAATGAGAATTTTGAGAACCACGGTTTGTAATAAATCCAAGCAGTTTTTCTTTTTTGAATGAAATTGTATCGCTCGGCAAAAGTTCTTCTGAGGCAATAATAACAGGTTCATTATTATTGTTTTTACTGTCCTTGTCCTTGTTCATAAGTATTTCAAGAAGTGTGTTTGCAGCGTCTTTTATATCGCAATACCGTTCCTGCATATAATTGTCGTCAAGTTCCTTGAAAATGTTCACAAGTTTTAATGCTGTACTGTAAACAGCAAATTCAGCGTTCTTTTTCTTTTTTAATATTGTGTTTTCGACTGAATCAACGAATTTGGAATCTTGCAGTATCATTATGTGCATTTGAAAAATAATGGATTCGTTTTCGCTTACACTTTCACGGGCGGATTCGTATAATTTGTCGAGTTTTTCTATTGCAAGTTTTTTAGCATTGCGGTATCTCATAAGTTCCGCATTGGTATCATTCACTTCATATTCCGGTATATTATCTGTACTTCTGTTGTGATATTCAAGCGTTCCTATTGCGATACCGTTTGAAACACCACAGCCGTAAAATTCTTCCATTGCTGTTTCACCACCCGAGGATATATATTTTATATTCTGTTTTTATTAAACAACAAATTCAAAGCGTTGTCAACACGGATTTTATTAAAACATTTTAAAATAATAATTTTCACAACTGTTCAATTAAAAAATTCACTACTGCTTTCAGAATATAAAAACAGTAGTGAATAAAAAATATTATTTTGTATTTCTGCCGAGCAGATAATCCGTTGAAACTTCCAGAATATCAGCAAGAGCAACAAGCTCAATGTCCGTAACATATCTTATCTGACCTTCAAGCTTTGATAACCCCGATGCGTTCATATCAACACCTCTGACCTGAAGTTGTGCAAGAAGTTCTTTTTGTTTCATACCTTTTCGCTTTCGTGCTTCTTCAACCCTTACGCCGATAAGATTTCTTGAACCGAGGGCTTGCTTTCGCAATCTCATTGATTACACCTCACCCGATATTAAAATATGTCATACTTCAACTACCATTATAAATTATCCAAAAATAAATAACAATAGCAATAATGCAACAATATTTTGTCTGATTTTCGTTAAAAACACAGATTTATTGTATTTTTTACATAAAATACAAACAGTAAATCTGTTATTTACCGTTAAAAATTTTTTTGAAATTTTTTATTTTCCTATTGCAATTTCAGAAAACATATTGTATAATTGATAATATCAAATAGATAATTTCAAATCAATCATAACAGAGGGGTGCATTAAATTGAAACACACAAAATCTTTTCAGGAACTGCAAACATCATTTTCGGAGGTTTATGAGTGGTTTTCATCACTGAAAGACATTTCGTTGTCACAGCTTACAACAGACAAAACCGCACATATTATAGTTGATATGATTAACGGTTTTGTCAAAGAGGGTGCATTGTCAAGTACAGAAGTGTTGTCAATAAATAGTTCCGTTGCGGATTTTGCCGCTGTATGTACGAAAAATAATATTCCGAATATTGCCCTTGCCGACAGCCACAGCAAAGAGAGCGTCGAATTTCGGACATTTCCCGTTCACTGTCTTGACGGAACTTATGAAAGTGAAGTCACAGATGAAATTAAAAATTCATCTGATTTTACGGTAGTAAAGAAAAATTCAACAAACGGTTTTCTTGAACCGCAGTTTATTGATATAATCAACCAAACTGACAAGAATACATTTATTGTCACAGGCGACTGTACCGATATGTGCGTAATTCAGTTTGCATTAACGCTGAAAGCCGACTTTAACAGGCGGAATATAGAAAGCAGAGTTATTGTTCCTTATGAACTCACAGCAACCTGTTCAATGCCGAACCACGAACCTGAACTTGCCGAGATTATGGCACTTTACATTATGCACACAAACGGTATTGAAACAGTCAGAAATATAATTGCCGACTGAAACAAAAACACAAATTAAATTTTTAAAAGGAGATATTAACAATGGCTTACAACAAAATCAATCTTACAATGCTTACGGATTTTTATGAACTCACAATGGCGGGCGGATACTTTGAAAGCGGTATGAAAGACACAATCGCAACCTTTGATATGTTTTACCGCAAAAATCCCGACAACAGCGGATTTGCGATTATGGCTGGTCTTGAACAGGTTATAGAGTATCTTAACAATCTTACCTTTACAGACGAGGACATTGAATTTTTACGTCAGAAGAAAATTTTCAGCGAGGAATTTCTGAAATATCTTGCAGACTTCAAATTTACCTGTGATGTGTGGGCAGTAGAGGAGGGAACACCGATTTTCCCCGGTGAACCTATTGTAACTGTCAGAGGGCCTATAATTCAGGCACAGCTTGTTGAAACAATGATACTTCTTACAATCAATCACCAAAGCCTTATAACAACAAAGGCAAGCCGCATTGTCCGTGCGGCAAACGGCAGAGGGGTAATGGAATTTGGTTCAAGACGTGCTCACAGCTATGATGGTGCGGTTTACGGTGCAAGAGCCGCATATATAGGCGGTTGTGCGGGAACAGCCTGTACTATTTCAGACCGTGATTTTGATATTCCGGCACTTGGCACTATGGCACATAGCTGGATTCAGTCCTTTGACAGTGAATACGAGGCTTTTTGTGCTTATGCAAAACAGTATCCGCAAAGCTGTACACTGCTTGTCGATACCTATAATGTGCTTAAATCGGGTGTGCCTAATGCGATTCGTGCATTTAATGATATACTTGTTCCTATGGGTTGTCGTCCACAGGGCATAAGAATTGACAGCGGTGACATAACCTACCTTTCAAAGAAAGCAAGAAAAATGCTTGATGATGCCGGTTTCCCTGACTGTAAAATATGTGCGTCAAACTCTCTTGATGAATATATAATTGCCGATATGTTAAGACAGGGAGCCCCTGTTGACAGCTTTGGTGTAGGTGAAAGGCTTATCACATCAAGTTCTGAACCTGTTTTTGGCGGTGTTTATAAAATTTCGTCAATCTGTAAGGACGGCAAGGAAATCCCGAAAATCAAAATTAGCGAAAACGTTGGAAAAATCACAAATCCTTGCTTTAAAAATCTTTACCGCCTTTACGACAATGAAACAGGCAAGGCAATAGCCGATGTCATAACTATGTTTGACGAGGAAATTGACGACACAAAGCCTTATGTAATTTTCGACCCCGAATACACTTGGAAACGCAAAAAAGTCACGAACTTCACTGCAAAGAAATTGCGTAAAAAGATTTTCGACAAAGGCACACAGTGCTATGAATGTCCGACAATTCAGCAAATCAGAAAGAATTGCGAACAGCAGCTTGACACCCTCTGGGACGAGGTAAAGCGTTTTGAAAATCCGCACAAGTATTATGTTGACCTTTCTCAGAAACTCTGGGACAAAAAACAAGAACTTTTAAGACAGAACGAGGAATAAAAACAATGCCGTTATCTGTTTCGGATAACGGCATTATATTTGAATTTTAAATTTTTTAATCCCCGAAAAGTGCTTTCCTTGCCTCAATAAGACTTCCACTCATAATCTGATATTTTGCGAGGAGTTCGCCCTTTATTTCGGGTGAAATGTTCGTGTGAAGATACAGCGAGTCAAGACCTGCGTCGTGTGAACCTTTTATGTCGGTTGTGCAGTCGTTACCTATCATTATTGATTCTTCGGGTTTTAGGGAGTGTTTTTGCATAAGTCTTTGATAGAATTTAATATCAGGCTTTGCACAGCCCTCGTCCGACGAAATCATAACATCATCAAACATATCATAAATTCCGAGCATACGAATTTCAGGCTCAGTAAAAATTCTCTGAGCATTAGAGAGAAGATAAATTTTACCGTCGTGTTTGCGTATTGCCTCAAAAAGCTCAATAACGCCGTCATAAAGCTTTACATAAGTAAGCGACAATGCACGGAATGTTTTGCCGGTATTTACAGCGAGTGACATATCGCACTCAACGCCTTTTTCCGTGAACAAACGCTGAAAAACATATTCAATCTGCGGTTCGGGATTTGTAGTGTATTTGTCCGTCGGAATTTTCTTAATTTCGTCCTCTGTATAGGCAAAATATTTTTTCTTAAATTCGCTTGGAGTGTATTTTGCACCGTACATAGCGTAAATGTTGGTCATATTTTTCCACAGACTTGCTTTTCGTTCATTGGTGTTGATGTCAACGAGTGTTCCATAAAGGTCAAAGATGTAATTTTTGTACATTTCTGCACTTCCTTTTCTTTTGTTTTATAAGAACATTTTAATACATAATGACCTGTATTGCAAATAAAAGTTTAAATTATATTGTTGTAAATTTTTTAAAAGCCGTATTGACACTATTATTTTATTATGGTAACATTTAATCAATCTGAGTATTTCTTAATCTTATAATTTTTAAGGAGAATATTATTATGAAAAAAATTTTTGCAGCACTTCTTGTAGGTCTTATGGCTGTTTCAGTTGCAGCTTGCTCAAACAATAATACAAACACAAATACAGGTGCAAACTCTCAGCCGTCAGTTGTTGCTGAGGAAAGCAAACTTGCAGAAATCACAAAGACAGACAACACAAAGGACGATTATCTTACTGACACAAAGCTGTATAATTCTTTTTATGCAAAGACTACTGAGGATAATGTTCGTATTAAAATCAGCGGTGATATGAGTATAAACGGTTCAACAATGTCCGTAGATGTTGATATGCAGAAACAGGGCGACAACACATATGCGTCTATGAAAATGATGGGAATGAACGTAATAAACATAAAAAAGGACGGTTATACATATAACCTTAACAGTCTGACAAATACATACACAAAGACTAAAAATGATGAAACAAGTGATACATCAGATAACGGAATGTCTGAGGGTATTACAAACATAACCGGTTCTTTGAAAGATGTTAAATTCGTTGAAAACGGTGTTTCAAGTGAGGAAGGCACAACAGACTATGAAAAGTATTCAATGACAGGTGGAACAATGACCTATTACTTTAACGGTGACGAAATCAAGTATATGGACATTGAAGCAGATACAACAAGTAGCAAGACAAGCCAAACTGAAAGCAGCAAAACCGAAAGCAGTACAGAAGAACAGAAAATGAGAATTAATATTTCAGTAACAAACGATATTGACGCAACACTCTTTGAAATTCCTGAGGGCTACACAGAACAAACTGATGACCAGGTATCTGTCGGTGAATTTTCACTTGCTGATGGCGTTTCTCTTATAGAAGACACAGACGAATAATAAATTTTTACACTAAAACAACAGAAAACCGATTACCGTGTGTTGCGGTAATCGGTTTTCTGTTTATATAGGCTGTTTAAAAAGATTTTGAAGATTCATTATTGATATGCTGTGCATAGGGTCGGAAAAATACAGAACCGAAATATACACCAGTGATACCGCCATAACAATAACGCACCATATACAAAATGCCCTTGAATATGCCTTCATATTGAGGTTACTGTTCTTGCGGAATCCGAAAATCAGTGCCGTTATTATATTCACAATCGGCACAAACAAAACAAGCTGTAAAAGAAACGCTTTTGATGTAGATATAGGACTCTGTTCCTTTGGCGGTTCAATAATTTTTGGTTCGGGTTCGGGTTTAGTTTCCTTTTTTTCGGGTTCAACCGTTGACGAAACAAGAGTACGGGTTTTTTCCTCCGCCTGTCTGTTAAGTTCTTCAATTTGTTTCTGAGAAAAAACCTTTTTGAACGGCGGTTGACACAAAGCCTCTATTTCAGATGCAGTTTTTTCTTTACGATATAGTTCCTCAGCAATTTCATAGACTATCCCGGTTGACTCACTCATTGTGTGCCTGTTGTCTGGTTTAGGCAAGTCTGAATCACGTTTTACACGTTCAATGCCGGACATAACATCAGAATCGTTAATTTCCGTATCTGTCATATCGTTTTGTGGTGTAACGGGCGGTTTTGTAATTTCAGGCTGTGGCGGTGGGGGAGGATTTTGTGGCTGTTCAGTTTGTGACGGTGGCATTTCAGGTGTATTTTGCGGCGGTTCAAGTTCAGGCTTGAATTTCTGTGGCATATTGCAAAGCGGTTCTGCCGTTGATTTTACACTTTCCGTATTATTAAAGCCTGTTCCGTTTATATCAGAAACATTGTTCCGTCTGTTTTTTTTTCTGTTGCGTTTTCTGTTGCTGTTGTATTCCTTTTTTGTATTTCCGTTTTTGTTTTGTATATCAAGGGCGGAAGTACCGCAGTAAGAACATACAGTTTCATCGTCGGGAATAACATTTTCGCAGTTTTTGCACAGCATAGACATATCCTCCTGAAAATAGAGTGATAATGTAACAGATGAATTGTGCAGTAATAATTGACAGAAATTTGTGTCAGTCAGCCGCTTATACAGTTAGGTCATTCATAACAAGACCTGTAATAAGTTTCGGATAGAAATATGTTGACTTTTGCGGCATTTTTTCTCCGGCGGCGGCAACATCACGAATTTCGGTAACACGTGTAGGATTGAGAATAAACGCACACTGTGCCTTGCCTGATTTTACGGAATTTATTGCCTCGTCAAAATACTTTGTGTAGGTAAGGTTAATTTGTTTTGCCATATTCTCCGCATCAATTCCGAACAGTTTTTCAAGCACAAGCGTATGAAGAACAGTAACATCAAGTCCCTGAGTTGCGGCACTTTTTTCGGGAAGAAGTTTGTGGATAATGTCAAGATTTTTCAGAACTAATAAAGTCCACTTATCTCCGCCGTCATAAAAAGCAAAGGCTTTTTTATCCTGTTCATAGAGAGTACGCAAAGTTTGTTCAATTTCCGAAATATTATCCTTTACGCTTACATCAAAATATTCCTTGCAGTCATTCATAGCTTTTTCGGCATTGAAGTTTTCAAGATTTCTTACAAGGCGGTGTGTAGGGAATACAACAAGTCCCTCGTGTTCCATATCAACCAACATCATCATTACATAATCGGCACTTGCATTTTTGATGTTATTTTCACGGCAGTAATTGCGGAAATTGAGTGCTGTTTCATAGCGGTGATGACCGTCGGCAATATAGAGTTTTTTGTCGGCAAAATCCTTGCATACAGCGTCAATTTCGTCTTTGTCGGTAACAACCCAAAGCCTGTGAGTTACATTGTCGTTGTCTGTCAGTTCAACATCAGGCTTGCCTGTTGAAAGTCTGTCAAGGCGGTTAAGGATTTTGTGTTCGCTGTCCATATAAAGCGAATAAATCTGACTGAAATTACAGTTAGTCGCTTTCATAAGGTTGAACCTGTCCTCTTTTGCCTTTGAGAGAGTTTCCTCGTGGGGAAGTACAACACCCTTTGAAAATTCTTCAAGCTTAACCCTGACAATACAGCCCTTGAATTTTTTTCTCTGTCCGTATGCGGTAAATTCTTCTTCATAGATATAGACAGCCTCTTTATCATCTCTTTTCAGAATTTCGCTGTCAATCCAGTTTTTGAGTGTTTCAGATGCTGTTTCATACGGATTGTCGCCCTTAGGAAGTTCAAGACGAATAATGTTGTGTTCGTTTTCGCTGAGATACTCCTGACGCTGTTCGTCACTTATTACATCATAAGGCGGACATACAAGTTCATCAATTTTTCCTGCTTTTTCTGTGTTGAATCTTAATGCTCTGAACGGTTTGACTTCTGCCATAGTTCATACTCCTTTTCGACAAAATTATATAATTTATTTTATCGTCAAAGAGCGTTTTTGTCAATAATTTAAAATCCGATACAGAAAATTCAACTGTTACATTATAAATATAATACTTTGACTGTGCAAAACATAATGAAAAATGTTTGCTGAAAATTATATGTTTCTGTTATTTACAGGTGAACATAAAAAGTATATGCAACGAAAAATATAAACCTGTCGCAATAACTTTTATTTACTTTTGCTTTTTACTGTTGTATAATCAGATTATCATAATTTTATTTAAGGACAGTGATGAAATTGAAAGAAAATATATGCAGTATCCCGATAAATGATGTGTTTATGCCGAAAGACAGTTGTCCGATGTGCCGTATGAGAGATATGCTCGAAAAACAAAAGGCGGAATACATCACAGGTTCGGCAATGATGGAACCTAATGTACGCATTATGACGAATGAACAGGGTTTTTGTCACAGGCATTTTTCAATGATGGTAAAACTCGGAAAACGTCTGTCAAATGCACTTATCCTTGAAAGCCACCTCAAACAAATATCTGAGGAAATGCTCCCGACAAATCCGCACGGAAAACCCGACAAGAAAAAACTTGAAGCAATAGACCGCCTTACAAAAGACTGTTTTATATGCCGTCAGTTAAACGAAAATATGGAAAATATGGTTCGTATTGTTCACGCAATGTGGCAGACAGAGCCTGAATTTCGTCAGCTTTATGCCGAACAAAAGTTTATTTGTCTTGAACATTTTTCACTGCTTATGAATGTTGACCGCAAAGGTCTTGGAAAGAATTTTCAGGCATTTTATGAGGCTACATCAAAGCTGACAGGCGGTTATCTTGAAGAACTGTGTGAAGATGTCAGCCATTTTTGCAAGATGTTTGACTACCGTAATGCCGACGGGGACTGGGGAAATTCCAAAGACAGCATAGAACGCTCAATAGAATTTCTCACAGGCGACAAAGTTATATTCGACACAACGGAAGAACCGGAAAACTAATTTAACAAAAACTTTTCCGGCAGCATTTTAAAATCAAAAGTATCTGTTGAAAAAAGATGGTCTTGTCCTTCTATTATTTGCAGTTTTACTTTTTCATTTTCCAATGGCTTTATCAGTCTTGTATATTTGTATGACTGATCCAGACTTCCATATACTAAAACCATTTTTTCGCCGGAAAAGTTTTTTATACTTTCTTTTGTTTTACGCCAATTATACATAAGAGGTGCATTGATTAACAACATTCTCTTTATTTTCGGATAATTAACTCCAAACCAGACACCTATTAAAGCACCGTTAGAAGTACCCATATAGTAAATTTTATAATCTTTGAAATTTTGTTCATTACAGTAGTTTTCTATAATTTTCATTGCATTATCCAACGGATTAGTGCTGTCAAAGGGATTTGAAGAACATATAACTGTATATCCGTATTTTTGATTTATATTATTTGCTATTTTTAAATATTTATCCTGATAGCCGTACATTGAGCCGTCCTGTCCGGCTTTGATAAATACTATTGTTTCATTACCGTTAATAATTCCATAATCAATGATTATTGTGTCTTTGAATTGACTATGAATGATTTTATCATAATCATTTATATCTGACATAAAGTCATCTCCTTTTTAGTGTAATAATCTAGGGCGTGTCTGAAAAGAAAAAATTGCACAAAGGAAAAAAGAGTGGTAATATAAAAGCAAAAAAGGAATAAATAAAATGACAATAAGACGATATGAGCTGAGTGACGAACAATGGGATAGAATAAAAGATCTGTTTCCA
>JAQXZA010000109.1 GCA_029226955.1 Clostridia bacterium
TTCCCAATCAAATGGGATATAGGGTGTGCGTTGCACCCGTTTGTAGTAAACATAGCTTAAACTATGTTGAACAATAAAGAAAAATATTTTTAATAAAATCTTTTATAAATTTTATTGTTTTTAATATTTTTTATAACGTAACGGAGGAATTGCTGAATATGTTGACGAATGAAGAATTTTTAGAAGTAATAAGAAAATCCTTTGAAACATATTTAAGTGTAGATACTTCCAGAAGTACAGCAAAGCTAAAATCCTTGCACGGAAGTATTGCGAAAGATTTGAAATCTCTTTTTGGAAAAGACTATAAAATTCAATCACAAGGTTTTGAAGAAGATAAAGAATGTAGCATAGACGGTAGATATTATCCTAAAAATGTCGATATTGCAGTAACTAAAAACGGTAAAGCAATAGCTGGATATGCTGTCAAATTCATTATGCGGAATTATTCTCAAAACAGCAATAATTACTTTGAAAATATGTTAGGAGAAACAGCTAATATTCGTTCAAATTTAATCCCTTATTTTCAGATTTTTATAATCTTTGAAAAAGTACCATACTACAAAAAAGCTGGAAAGTTTGCAAAATATGATGTAGTTACAGAACATAATCTCAGTAAATATTTTGCACTCTCAAAAGATAATCCAGACAAATTTTATCATACACCTGATAAGACACTTATAGTTGTTTTAAAATTAAAAGACTCAAATCGTACTTTTACGGATTCAAAAGATTATGCTAATTATTACAGAAGTATTATAAACGATAATGATTTACTTGAATATTCTACCAAAGTTGTTGATAAATTTTCTGATGGTGTAATTTTGAATGATTATTCTGACTTCTTGCAAAGAACATATTACATAACTGAGGGTAAACTGAAAAAATAAATTTTCTATAAATCTTATGCAAAATTACTATACTTTTGTATGTAAATTTATTGCATTTTTGGTGTTGACAAAATAAGGTGCTTTAAGGTATAATACATAAGTATCGTAATGACACAAACCCCTGCCTTACGGCGGATGGGAGGGAAGATAAATGGCTGAAATCAGAATCAAGGATAACGAATCTCTTGAAAGTGCATTGAGAAGATTCAAAAAACAGTGTGCAAGAGCCGGAGTTATTGCTGAGGTTCGTAAAAGAGAAGCTTATGAAAAGCCTTCTGTAAAACGTAAAAAGAAGTCTGAAGCTGCTCGTAAACGTAAATATAAATAATTTATAATTTGCAGTTTACACAAGAAAAGTTAAGGGATATTTCCAAGCGTTGTCGGTTGCCTGCGTTTGCTATGGCAGATTATGCAGCCGTACAATATGGAAATATCCTTTTTTGCATTTATAAATAAACTAATCTTTCACACAACTCCACACTCCACTCTCCACACTCCACTCTGAAAAAGGGGGTTAAGTATTTGCCGATTTTAAAACCGACAGTCGCTTTGAGAAATGTTACGGACATTACTCCTGAACTGCTGAAATCTCTCGGAACAGACGCTATTCTGCTTGATGTTGATAATACACTTGTTCCGCCGACATCAAAAATTCCATACGACGGTGTTCAGGAATGGATTGACAAAATCAAAGCCTGTGGTATTGCAATAGTGATATGTTCAAATAATTACAAAAAACGTGTGAAACCGTTTTCGGACAGCGTCGGACTTGACTGTGTTGCAATGAGTTTCAAGCCTACACCAATCGGCTTTAACAGAGCTAAAAAATTGTTAAAGGAAAAACCTGAATCTGTGCTTGTTGTCGGCGACCAGATTTATACGGATATTCTTGGTGCTAATCTTGCCGGAATGAAGTCCGTACTTCTTGTGCCACGCTCGGAGGAACACGGATTTACAATATATATAAGACGAAAATTAGAAAAACATATAAGAAAAAAAATAAGAATTATGGACGAAGGTGAACTTTATGTCAGTAATGGAAAAAGATAAAATTGACGGTGTAGGAATAGAAGAAAAAACAAACACTCTTGTATTTCTTCTTGTTGACCATTTGCCGTGGATTATTGAAGAATATAACCATATCAAAATCTTACAGGCAAAACTTAATTCTTATATTGCCTATATCGAAACAAAACAGTACAAATCCGTTTACCGCAACAGAGAGTTTGACAGGTTCAGAATTGAAATTGCGTTTAAATATCAGTTTACTGAAAACTGTGAGAAATTTCTCGGTGCTGCCCGTGCAGAGCTGAAAAGCCATAATATTGATATAAAATATTCTGTTGTGCAAAAAGATTATAAGGAGAAATGACAATGAAAAAGGTGCTTTTTATTCTTGGCCCTAATCTTAATATGGTGGGTATTCGTGACAAGGCTGTCTATGGCACTGAAACCGCTGAAAGCATTAACGAACAGGTGAAAAAATGGGCTGACGAACTGAATATTGACCTTGAAATTTTTCAGTCGAACCACGAGGGCGACATTATCGACAAGATACATTCCGCCTACGGAAACAAGGACGGAATTATGATAAATGCCGGTGCATTGACGCATTACAGCTATGCACTCCACGACGCAATAGAGGCTGTACATATTCCGACAGTTGAAACCCATATGTCAAATGTTTATGCACGTGAGGAGTTCAGACACAAATCGGTAATTTCGGCTGTTTGTGCCGGAACTATTGCAGGATTCGGCACAAACAGCTATTATCTCGGACTTTTGGCACTTAAAAATCTTATGAAATAATAAATAAAAAGTCAGAAGAAAGGAAAAATAATTATGGAATCAAGATTAAAAATGCTTGCTGAACTTTTGCCGGAATATGCGGATTCGGCACTTATCGTTTCAAAGGAAAACAGAAAATATTTTACGGACTTTGTTTCATCTCTCGGCTATCTGCTTGTGACAAGAAAAGAGGCATATCTGCTTGTTGATTTCCGTTACGGCGAGGCGGCAAAGAAAAACGCAAAATACTGTACGGTTATTACTTATACTAATCTTGGCAATACTTTAAGGGATATTATATATAAAAATTCTCTCCACGATATAATGCTTGAGGGTTCGGCTTTTACGCTGAATCAGGCGGCATCAATCGACGAGATTGTGAAATCCGCCTGTGCAAGCACTATTAAGTCGTCAGAACTTGACAAAATCATAAGCCGTATGAGAATTGTCAAGACCGCTGAGGAAGTTGACAAAATCCGTCACGCACAGCTTATCACGGAAGAGGCTTTCAATGAAACAATAAAGACCATAAAAGAGGGCGTAACCGAACGTGACATAGCACTCGAACTTGAATACAGAATGAGAAAAATGGGTGCAGACGGTGTTGCTTTTGACCTTATCGTAATAGCCGGCAAAAAGACATCAATGCCGCACGGTGTTCCCGATAACAACGAAATTCAGGCGGGAGATTTCATTACTTTTGACATAGGTGCAACCGTTGACGGCTATCACAGCGATATGACACGAACCATTGCAATAGGCGGTGTTGACGAATATCAGATGAGGGTTTACAATACGGTTTTACAGGCACAGCTTAACGCATTTGACGCTGTAAAGGACGGTGCAACCTGTAATTTTGTTGATAATGCCGCACGTTCATATATTTATCAGGCTGGTTTTGAGGGTTGTTTCGGTCACTCGACAGGTCACGGAGTGGGACTCGAAATTCACGAGGCACCGTCAGTAGCTCCAAAAAATAATTTTGTTCTTCACAGCGGAATGGTTATCACAATCGAACCCGGAATATATATTCCCGACAAATTCGGCGTAAGAATTGAAGATACGGTTGTTGTCACAAATGAAGGTTGTATCAATCTTGCACAACTGCCAAAGGAACTTATTGTACTTTGAGTTTTATTTTGGAATAAAAATCTTGCAATTTTTTGAGGCATATAGTATAATTAAACAAGCATATACAGCTTTTTTCTTGAATCTGATTTTTTCAAGAATGATTAACTTTTTACACATAAACAAACAGGAGGATTTTTTATGATTACAGCAGGCGATTTCAGAAACGGCGTTACCTTTGAAATGGACGGACAGGTTGTTACAATCCTTGAATTTCAGCACGTAAAGCCGGGTAAGGGTGCAGCTTTTGTTCGTACAAAGATTAAGAACGTTATTACAGGTGCTGTTGTTGAAAAGACTTTCAACCCTAACGACAAGTATCCGACAGCTTTCATTGAGAGAAAAGATATGGAATATCTTTATAGTGACGGCGACCTTTACTACTTTATGGATAACGAAACCTATGAACAGCTTCCGATTAACAAGAGCGTTCTCGGTGATAATTTCAAGTTTGTAAAAGAAAATATGACCTGTAAGATTCTTGCTTACAAGGGCAACGTTTTCGGAGTTGAGCCACCGAACTTTGTAGTTCTCACAGTAACACAGACAGACCCGGGATTCAAGGGCGATACGGCTACAAACGTAACAAAGCCGGCAACTCTTGAAACAGGTGCTGAAATCAAAGTGCCGCTCTTTATCAATGAAGGCGACGCAATTCAGATTGATACAAGAACAGGCGAATATATGGCAAGAGCTTAATTCCGTATATATGTGATTATTTATGGGGGACAGTATTATGGAACTTACAGAAAAAGCAGCATACATCAAGGGACTTGTTGACGGTCTTAACCTTGACGCAAACGACAAGCAGACAAAGGTTATAAAGGCTCTTGTTGACCTTGTGAATGAAATGGCAGAGGAAATCTCAAATCTCGGACAGTGTTATGATGATGTTTGTGACCAGATTGACGCTATTGACGAGGATCTTGCGGGAGTAGAAGATATAATCTATGACGAGGATTATGACGATGAACCGTGCAACTGTTCGTCTTGTGATGACCTTGACGATGATATGTGCTATGAGGTTACGTGTCCTACATGCAAAACAACAATAGGTCTTGGAGAAGATTCTTTGAATGACGGCGGCATTGTTTGTCCAAACTGCGGCGAAGAACTTGAATTTGACTATGACGAGGACGAACTCGACGATGACGACGACGAAACACCGACTGTCGAAGAATAATTTTTTCTGACTTAAAAAGGCGGAATCTTACTGCATTATGTGGGGTTCCGCTTTTTGTTTTATTTTATTTTTGTGTTTTATGGTTCGTAAAATAATTACGAATTACGCATTACGAATTACGCATTAGTATAGGGGAGATGTGTTTATGTTATTAAGTCTGATTTTATCGGGCAATTTTAATTTCAGTACGGTAATTACCTGTATTTTAGCGTCACTTATTGTAATATTTCTTGTATTGCCGTTTCACGAATATGCACACGGCTTTGTTGCGTATAAACTCGGCGACAATACGGCAAAAGTAAGGGGCAGACTTTCGCTTAATCCGCTTGAACATCTTGATTATGTGGGTGCATTGTTGCTTATATTTATCGGTTTCGGCTGGGCAAAGCCTGTTCCGATTGATGACAGAAATTTCAAAAATCCAAAAGCCGGAATGGCTATAACCGCACTTGCCGGCCCTGTCGCAAATCTTATTGCCGCAATAGTTGCCGGCTTGATTTATAATGCGATTATTACATTTGTAGGTATGGTTACAATACTGACAAATCAGTTCTGGTACTATGTGATTTTATTTTTTCAGTATCTTATGATAATAAATATCGGTCTTGCGGTGTTTAACCTTATACCAATTCCGCCGCTTGACGGTTCAAAGATACTTATGGCTTTTCTGCCCGACAGAATTGTTTACAAGATTTATCAGTATCAGCAGTTTTTCTCAATGGGACTTTTTATTCTCGTTATGATGGGCGGACTCAGCGGCGGTCTTATCACTGCAATTCAGAACTGGCTGTTTTACGGCATTAACTGGCTGACAGCACTGCCGTTCTCATTTATACATTAAACGATTGAGGAGAGTTTTTGTTGGACAAAATATCATATAAGCTTGATGTTTTTGAAGGTCCGCTTGACCTTTTGTTACATCTTATCGAAAAAAATAAACTTAATATATATGATATACAAATTTCTGAATTGTGTGAGCAGTATATGGAGCATATCAGGACTATGCAGGAAGAAAACCTCGACATAGCCGGTGAATTTCTTGATATGGCGTCAAGGCTTATACAGATTAAATCAGCTATGCTTCTCCCGAAATATGACGAGGGAGAGGAAATGAAAAAAGAACTTACAGGACAACTTATTGAATATCGCAAATGCAAGCAAATGGCAAAAATTTTGTCTGAAAAAATCAGCTTTGACAGCTTTTGCCGTGAGCCTGAAAAGATTAAATGTGATATGAAATACAAGCGTAATCACGAACCTGTTGTTCTTGTAAATGCTTATATGGCGGCAGTCGGCAGAGGAAAACAGAAAATTCCGCCGTCTGAGGAGGCTTTTTCGGGAATTGTAAAAAGACGTATTGTGTCCGTAAGCTCAAAAATCATAGGTGTTATGAAAAAGCTGTGGGGCGGACGCAGTGTCCGTTATGAAAAGATATTTGAGGATTCAACGGATAAAAGCGAACTTGTTGCAACATTTCTTGCAATACTTGAACTCATCAAGGGCAAGCGTGTCCGTGCCGACGGTGAGGGCGAGGATTTAACCTTAAAAATGATTAGCGGTGGTGGAAAGCGTTGGAAGAAAGAGAACTGAAAAATGCGGCGGAGGCAATAATATTTGCCTGTGGAACACCTGTTGAGTCTGACAGAATTGCACAGGCTCTCGGTATAAAAAGACAACAGGCAGTCAGTATATGCGACAATCTTGTGAAAGAATATTCTGAGGCAAAGCGTGGAATACGTGTTATAAAGCTGAACGAAAGTTATCAGATGTGTACAGTCGAAACTTATGCGGAATATATCCGTGAAGTTATGGATTTACGCAGAAATACACCACTGTCACAGGCAGCATCAGAAGTTCTTGCGGTTATTGCGTACAATCAGCCTGTTACAAAGGCATTTATCGAACAGGTGAGAGGTGTTGACTGTTCGGGTGTTGTTTCAAGCCTTGTTGCCCGTCAGCTTATCGAGGAAAAGGGCAGACTTGAACTTCCGGGCAGACCGCTTGTTTACGGAACAACAGAGCATTTTCTGAGGTGTTTTAATATTTCTTCACTTGACGAACTTCCGCCGCTCCCGACAGAAGATGAAGAAAACAAAGACGAAAATTCTCAGGAAAACAATCAGAGCGGTGATGAAAAATGACGGCACTTTGGATTATTCTCGGAATAATTGCCTTTATATTTGTTTTGCTTATATGTCCTTTGGCAGTGTCGGTTGTTTATGACGGAGAACTTGAACTGAAAATAAGGTATCTGTTTTTGTGCTTTAAGATTTTGCCGCCAAAAGAAAAAAAGCCGAAAGAACCAAAACCGCAAAAAGCCGAAAAGTCTGAAAAATCCGACACCAAACCCGAAAACAAAAACCAAAATCAAATAAAGGATTTCATTAAGAAAAAGGGTACAGACGGTCTTATTGAATTACTCAAAAAAATTGTTGACATAATTCCGAAAGCCACAAAGACGATTACATCACATCTTGTAATTTCAAAACTGGATATAAACGTTCTTGTTGTCGGAGATGATGCGGCAGATACGGCTATGAAATTCGGATATTTGTGTTCAGCGGTTTATCCGATTGTTTCAATGATTGAAAGCAATATAAAAAAATGTAAGCATAACGAAAATATAGTTGCCGGTTTTAATGACAGCGAAACAAAAATTTATCTTGTATTAAAAGCAAGAATAAAGCCGCTGTTTCTTATAAGTGCGGCTTTGAGGGCATTATTCCGTGGGATTAAAGCTATTGCAAAATGATAATAATTATATTATAATATTTACAAATAAAGGCGGTGGAATTTATGAGCGATACTCCAATAGAAAGTCTTATGGACACAACTCTTGAAAAAATTCGTCAGATGGTTGATGTCAATACGGTTATAGGCACTCCTATTACAACTCCTGACGGTACGACAATTATTCCTGTTTCAAAGGTTGTTTACGGCTTTGCGTCGGGCGGTTCGGAATTTGGCAGTAAAAAGGCAGACAACAAGACGCTTTTCGGCGGCGGTACTGGTGCCGGTGTTACAATTAACCCTATTGCTTTTATTTCAATATGCAATGGTGATGTAAAACTGCTGAATATTTCCGATTATCAGGATTCTCAGGACAGAGCGGTAGGAATGATTCCCGAAATTTTTGATAAGATTGTCGGACTTTTCAAAAAGGATAAGCCGAAAGAACAGAACGAACAAAAACCGGAAACAAAAAAAGAGTCAGGACTTGATGACCCGCAAATATAAGAAAATGAAATAATCACCTGTCCCTTGCATATAAATTTATATACTTTCAGCAAGGACGGGTGATTTTTTTGTATTTCAGGAAAATAACGGCATTTGTGCTTTCGGCTGTTACGGTGTTTTTTTGTGCTTTTCCGTTTGAAAATAATACTTATGCTGTTTCAACATCAGCCTCAGCGGCAATACTCTATTGTGCGGATAATGGCGAAATTCTCTACGAAAAAAATCCGCACGAAAAACGGGCAATAGCAAGCATAACAAAAATTATGACGGCTGTTATTGCACTGGAATATGCTGCCGTAAACAACAAGGAAGTGAAATTCACGTCTGAAATGTCGGCGATAGGTTCAAGTATGTATCTCAAAGAGGGAGAAATACTTACTCTTATGGAACTTACAAAAGGAATGATGATGGTGTCGGGAAATGATGCCGCAAACGCTGTTGCAATTTCTGTTGGCGGCAGTAAGGAAAAATTTGCCGAACTTATGAACCAAAAGGCACAGCAAATCGGAATGAAAGACACGCACTTTGTCACACCGTCGGGACTTGATGACGAAAATCACTATTCAACGGCTTATGATATGGCTCTGTTGTGTTCGTATGCTATGGATAACGAACAATTCCGTAATATCGTTTCACAGAAAAGCATAAAGGTTTCATACGTTTATCCCGAAAACAAAACCCAGATATGCACAAATCACAACAGACTTTTGTCACTTTATGATGACTGTATCGGAATTAAAACAGGTTTTACTGAAAAAGCCGGACGAACACTGACCTCAGCCGCCGAACGTGACGGTGTAAGGCTTATTGCCGTAACGCTGAATGACGGAAATGACTGGAATGACCATTCGGCATTGTATGATTACGGTTTTTCGCTTGTTGAACGTGTGCAGCTTTCGACAAAATATAAAAGCATTGATGTTTCAGTTGTCGGTTCTGAACAGAACACTATTACGGTTGTGCCTTATTCACAGGCAGAGGCAACCGTTATGCAAAACGATATAAACAAAATAGAAGAAAAAATCTATCTTCCACGTTTTGTTTATGCACCTGTAAAAAAGGGCAGTACCGTCGGAAAAATTGTTTATACTTTAAACGGAAAAATAATTTCCGAAACAAAACTTATTGCAAATTCTGATGTACAGGCACAGACAGCGGAAAAACATTGGTACGATTTTTTGAAATTAAGACTATAAAAAGATGGTGAAGATATGGCAAATGAAGAAAAAATAAGAGTACAGAAAATTATAGCTGACGCCGGAATTGCGTCAAGAAGAAAAGCTGAGGAACTTATTACAAGAGGTGCAGTTACCGTAAACGGCAGAAAAGCAAAACTTGGTGATAAGGCTGACCCATACAAAGACCGCATTACTGTTGCGGGACGTGAAATAACGCTCAGCAAAAACGCAAAAAAATATTATATTATGTTGCACAAGCCGAGAGGATTTATCACTACAATGAATGACGAGGGCGGAAGAAAATGCGTTGCTGAGTTGGTTGATGATGTTCCGGCAAGACTGTTTCCTGTCGGCAGACTTGACAAGGAGTCGGAGGGCTTGCTGTTTATGACTAATGACGGTGATTTTGCGAATATGATAAGTCACCCGTCAACGCATTTTGCAAAGACCTACCGTGTAACAGTAAGACCGAGAATAAGTGAAGAACAGCTTACGGCACTTACAACAGGTGTGCTTATTGACGGACGTATGTCGTCACCGGCGGCAATACACGTAATTAAAAACGAACAGGACAGAACCGTCCTCGAAATAATACTTGAAGAAGGTCGCAACAGACAGATAAGAAAAATGTGCGAGGCTGTTAATCTTGAAGTCGCAAGGCTGAAAAGAGTTGCAATAGGCCCTGTAAAATTAGGAATGTTACAGCCTGGAAAATGGCGTGAACTTACACCCGACGAAATGCGTAAAATCTCAAATCTCCACAAAAAACTTGTCGCACAAAATCAACACGAACAGGAAATGAAAAGGCACGAACGAAAAGCCGAACACAGATAATTAAATGAAAGTATTGATTTATACGGGATTTTTCAGGCGGCTGTTTCTGAAAAAGCGTCTGAAAGAAATGAAATTTGTCCCGAAACAAGACGGAAAATACTGGCAAAAGCATATTGACGACGACAACAAAGACGAACTAAAAAAAGTCAGAAAATTCTGTCGGAGAAAATTTCTTAAATGCGATTTTGTTGATGACAGTATGGACAGGAGTACAAACTACCGAAATAATTTTTTTAAAAATCGCAAGGGAATTTTCGGCAGTAATATATATGTTTGTGCATATTGTGGCAGATTTCTGACAAAAAAGCGTGTTTGCGTTGACCATATCATACCTGTTTACAAGGCGAAAAATGATAATTTTTACAGGAAACTTCTTGCTTTCCGGCATATCAAAAATGTAAATGATGTACGCAATCTTGCACCAAGCTGTAATAAATGCAACAGTAAAAAAAGTGCAGACGGCGGTTTCTGGATAATACGTGGCTGGTTCGGAAGGTCGGCATTTCGTGTTATTGTCAAGGAAATTGTTTTTCTGCTACTCGGTTCAGTTGTGCTTTATTATTTGTATTATTTTCTGAAAGAAAATTTTAATTATAATTTTTTTGTTGATATTATAAAATCCTTAACAGTATAATGCCTGTAAAATGCAAGTAAATTTATGGAATATGATTAAAAATTGCTATGTTTTTTAAAAAATGTTGACTGTAAATGTATTATATAATATAATAGTAATGTTAAGTTAAGTTGAGTACGTTAAAAAACATTTGATATAAAATAACATAGAGGAGATTTGTCTATGGGATTACTTATAACTTGTCCGGGTTGCGGTATTCAGATAGTTAATAACGGTGAGGATTGTCCTTTTTGCGGATACAGTATGAAAGACGGTAAATCCAAAGAGGAAATGGAACAGGACGCTATGGATTCTTTCCTTGCCGAAGAAGCACGCAAAGCGGAAGAGGCACAGAAAGCGGAAGAGGCACAGAAAGCAGAAGAGGCTCGCAGAGCAGAAGAGGCTCGCAGAGCAGAAGAGGCTCGCAGAGCAGAAGAGGCTCGCAAAGCTGAGGAGGCTCGTAGAGCGGAAGAGGCTCGCAGAGCAGAAGAGGCTCGTAGAGCGGAAGAGGCTCGCAGAGCAGAAGAGGCTCGCAGAGCAGAAGAGGCTCGCAGAGCGGAAGAGGCACGCAGAGCGGAAGAGGACGCGAAGAGAAATTCACAGCCTGCAAATATTTTTGCACAGTTCCAGAGTAAGTCGAGAAATTCTTCAAACAATCAACAGCCGACAGTTGATATAAAGAATATTTCCGAAAGTGAAAATTTTCCTGAAATTGAGGGCAGTGAGGATAAGTCAAAATTGCCACCTATGGAAAAAGAACAGCCTGTACCGCTTTCTAAAATTGCAAACACACCGGCAGTAAAACTTACACCTATCCAACAAGACGAGATTAACAATGTTTTACCGCCTATGCAGCCTGAACGTGAAGTTACTCTTGATGAAATAAAATATTTACAGGCAGTACAGCTTTCACCTATTGAACAGGAAGAAATAGAAGATGTTTTGCCTGATATTAACAGTAAAGAAGCTGCTCCTCCAAAATCAGCACGTCCGGCTGAAAACTTTGAACCGCCTGTTGTTAATACACAGAAACCACAACCACCTGTACAGCCACAGCAAAGACAGTGGTCTTCAAATCAACAGGATTTCGCACAGGAACAGCCTGTAAATACACAAAAGCCACAACCGCCTGTACAGCCACAGCAAAGACAGTGGTCTTCAAATCAACAGGATTTTGCACCGCAACAGCCTGTTAATAATGCTAGTCAAAGAAAAGCAAGACCATCAGGTAAGATTGAATTACAGCCTATTGTACAGGAAAAGAGAGAGAGAACTCCGACAGGTGAGATTTTACAGCCGTTGCCGCCACAGCAGACAGATGACAGTAATTTCGATACTGAACGATATGTAAACAATCTGAAAAAGCGTATTGAAGAAGATACCACAATTTCAGAGAGTCAGACACAAGTACAATCATCATTTGAAAATAAAGATGTTGAAGTCAAACCTATGACATTTGACGGCAAACAGCTCCATCAGACATCAGTAAATGTTGTCAAAGCACCGAAAAAGTCTACAAAGAAGTATATTTTACCGATAATTGTTGTAATTGTTCTTGTTATTGCATTGATTGTTATTGCCTGTGTTATGCTTTCGGGTACAAACAAGTCGTCAGACGGCGAAACTTCAAATTCGTCAGGTTCATCACAGACAACGAGTTCCGCAGTGTCGAAAACATCAGTAAATATTAACGGCATTGAAATTGATGATATTACAGAAAATACATACTTTTAAGTGAAAAAGGCTACACCACAAACGGTGCAGCCTTTTTGTGTGCAAATATTATTTCTATACAATAACAGGCTGAATCTGCTGTTCTCTGAGGGCATATTCAAGTGCCTGAGGAATCAGTTCAAAGTGTGCCACAAGTGAATTTGGCTTTTGCTGAGCGTTATCCTGAGAAAAAGGAACAAAATATATATGCTTGCTGTTCATAAGCCGCCCTATGTTCTGGGCAGATGTTCCGAGAGCGTCATTTGTCGCAATAGATATAAGCACAGGTTTGGACTGACGAAGATGTGACTTTACAGCCATAGTGACAGGTGTGTCGGTTATTGCATAACAAAGTTTTGCGGCGGTGTTGCCTGTACACGGTGCAACAAGCATAATATCCGTCATTTTTTTAGGTCCTATCGGTTCAGCGTCCTTTATTGTGTGAATAATCTCTCTGCCGCACATTGTTTCAATTTTGTTGATTATTTCATCAGCCTTTCCGAATCTTGTATCGGTCGAACAGGCATTGAATGACATTATCGGCAGAATGTTATATCCGAGTTCAAGCAGCTTTTCCATCTGAGCAAGTGCCTTTGAAAATGTACAGAACGAGCCGCACATTGCAAAGCCAACAGTTATTCCGTTCATAACGCTTCCTCCTCAATGATGTTATAAACAGCATTTTTAATGATTATTCCTTCGGCTTTCGGTGCTGATTTTCCAGGAATGGACAGTGCGTGAATTGCCTTTATTGACAGTCGCTCTGCACCGTCAAAGTCAACTCCTCCCGGTAATGACGCAAGGTCAATCACCAATGCACTGGTTGCGACTTTTGCAAGCGTATGAGCGTCAAACACAAGTGACGGAACAGTATTGAAAATTAAATCGTAATTTCCGGAAAGATTATATGTCGGCAGTGCCTGCATACCTTTTGCACGTATAAACGCAAGGTCTTTTTGTTTTCTTGCACTTACGGAAACTTTTGCACCAAGTCCCGTCAGCATATCTGACAGCACACGTCCTATGCGTCCGTAGCCTGTCACAAGACATCTTGAACCGTTTACCGTACCGTCGTATTCGTGCATAGCAAGTTCAATAGCACCCTCGCTTGTCGGCACAGCGTTTTCAACGGCAAATTCGTCACGCTCGCCATAGTCATAAAGCTGAACATCTCTGAATAATTCATATCCTGATTTCAGCTTGTTTTTCATTCCGCAAAATATCGGTTTATTATCAAAAAGCCGTACAAAGTCCTCGTCAATACGGATTTTTTTGTCAGAAAGGGGAGTGTTTATATTTATTCCATCTGTTGTCACGGGCAGCGGCAGAATAAGTGCCTCACAGCGTTGTGCAAGAATTTCTGTATCAACATTATGAAGTCCCATAAGATTTTCAGCCTTGTCAAAGCCCGACAAAAACACGCTGCACCCGTCATCAGCAATAGATTTTGCACAATAAAGCTGTCGTTTGTCACCTCCGATTATTCCGAAACTGTTTATAAAACACATAAGTTTTGCCTCCCGGAAATACAGAATAAATCCGCTGTAAATTAACAGTTAATAATCATCTGTCAATACATATTACGCACAACAAACCAAAAAGGTGATATGAGAGTGGAGTGTGGAGTGTGGAGAGTGGAGTTGTCGTGACCGTTGTTGTTTTTGCTGGGTTTAGTTATTGATAAAGACAACTTTGTTGCGGAAATCTCTCCGCTGCTTTCCGATAAAGCAGTTACCACACAGACTGATTGCCCGTATAAATTCCCGTCAGCACAATAAACTAACGGTTCACACAAATAACTCCACACTCCACTCTCCACTCTCCACACTAAAAAAAAGGGGGTGCTACGAAAATGAATCCGTAACACCCGATTGATCATAAAATAAGAAATAAGGTTATTTTATGCTTCTTCTTCTTTCATTTTTGCAAAGCATTCGCTGCAATATACAGGGCGATCTTCACGTGGTTTGAAAGGAACTCTTGCTTCCTTGCCGCATGCAGCACAAGTAGCTGTGAACATTTCACGCTCTGGCTTAGCAGCGTTCTTTCTTGCAGCACGGCAAGCCTTACATCTCTGTGGCTCGTTTACAAATCCCTTTGATGCGTAAAATTCCTGTTCACCGGCTGTGAAAACAAATTCAGCACCGCATTCCTTGCAGATGAGAGTCTTATCTTCGTACATTTGATTTACCTCGCTTTGGTATAATTATAAATTTTCGCCCTCGGACGGAATTGCACCGCCACCTTTGATTAGTTCAACGCTCTCCTGATATAAGCTACAATGGGCATATAAAAAATCCTGTCAGTTTTTGATTCTCAGTTTTCGTCTGACTCGCTGCATTGCATTATCACATACCTTTTTTGAAACATTCAGTGCCTCGGAAATCTGATTATATGATTTGCCTTCAAGATAAAGTGACAAAACCGAAAGCTCTGTTTTTGAGAGATTATTGTTTAAGTAATCCACCAATCCCTGTAAGTCCTCACGAATGATGACTGCGTTTTCAGGTTCATTATCAGGCAGTGAGTACATTTCTGTTTCATCATCAAGCGAAACGGAAATGCTGTTTATTTTGTTTTTGTCTGCATTAGCAGTGCGGACAGCAGAAACAAGTCTGTTACGAATACATATACTTGCATAAGTGCGAAAAGACGCTCCGCCATTTTCATCAAATGAACGGACAGCATTATGCAGTCCGAGAAGTCCCTCCTGAATAAGATCCTCCGACTCTATGCCCATATTGTATAAATCTGATGATTTGTTTCTTATTATAAAGATGTAGCGTACAGCCAACTGCTGAAAAGCGGTCTGGTCGCCGTTCTTGTACAGGTGTATAAGTTCAGTGTCACTCAGATTTTTATACTCCTCAATCTGTTCATTTTCAAACATTATGACACCTCACAGCAATATGTACCATTAAATAATACACTATAAATTTCATTATGTCAATGAATTTTTGATAAAAACCGCAAAAAATTTCTTCTTTGTATATATGATTAAAAGCAGTGTGTATATTTGTCTATATTAGCCAAAGAATAAATTGACATTACAAAGGTATTGCAGTTAGTAGAAATTTAATATATAATTTAATGTGAAATTTGTTTTTTCTGTATTAAATTCATACAATTTTATTGTTGTTTTGTAAAAAAGAGGTATTCAAAAATGGTTGTTGCTGTAAGAAGTATGGGTATTCTGGGAATAGACGCATTTGAAGTTAAGGTTGAAACCGATATTTCGGGCGGAATGATGGCATTTGACATTGTAGGTCTGCCCGATACATCAGTAAAGGAATCACGTGACAGGGTTCGTTCCGCAATAAGAAACTGCGGTCTGACTTTTCCTATGAAAAGAATAGTTGTAAATCTCGCTCCGGCTGATATTAAAAAGGCTGGTGCGGTTTATGATTTGCCGATACTTGTTTCACTGCTTTTGGCTGCCGGAAATATAGACAACAATCTTTCGGATTCCGCATTCATAGGTGAATTGTCACTCGGCGGTGAAGTCCGTTCTGTAAACGGTGTTCTCCCTATGGCAATTCAGGCGAAAAATGAGGGTTGCAAGTATTTTTATGTTCCTGAGGAAAATGCCGCTGAGGGTGCTGTTGTTGACGGAATTGACATAATACCTGTCCGTAACGTTTCACAACTTTTGGAACACCTGAGAGGGAAAAATCTAATAAGTCCGGCAAAGCCGGTTGAAAATGTTTTTCAGCCGCAAAGTTTCAATGTGGATTTTTCTGATGTAAAGGGACAATTTGAGGCAAAACGTGCCATTGAAGTTGCCGCTTGCGGAGGACACAACATTCTTCTTATCGGAAGTCCGGGTTCTGGCAAAAGTATGCTCGCAAAGCGTATTCCGACAATACTGCCCGATATGACCTTTGACGAAATGATAGAAACAACAAAAATTCATTCCATAGCCGGAGTTCTGCCAAGCGGAACATCACTTGTTTCACAGCGTCCGTTCCGTTCACCTCATCATACGGTGTCGCCTGCCGGTCTTTCGGGCGGCGGAAGTATTCCTCACCCCGGGGAAATTTCCCTTGCACACAACGGTGTACTTTTTCTTGACGAACTGCCCGAATTTAACCGCAACACAATGGAAATTCTGCGTCAGCCGATTGAGGACGGACAGGTCACAATATCAAGAGTAAATGCAACGCTTACTTATCCGTGTTCGATTATGCTTGTTGCGGCAATGAACCCCTGTCCGTGCGGATATTACGGTCACCCGACACGTGAGTGTACGTGCAGTAAAAAAGCTGTTTCAAATTATCTTGCAAAGGTTTCAGGACCACTGCTTGACAGACTTGATTTACACGTTGAAGTACCGCCCGTTGAATTTGACAAACTTTCATCAAACGAAAAGGCGGAAACGTCAGCCGAAATCAAAAAGTGTGTTGACCACGTGCGGAACATTCAGAATGAACGCTTTAAGGGAACGGATATAACCTGTAACGCAAGAATAACACCGGCTTTACTTCAAAAAATGTGTCCTATGGACGAAAAAGCAAAGGCTATTCTGCAAAAATCCTTTGATGTTATGGGACTTTCCGCAAGAGCATACGACAGAATACTCAAAGTTGCACGGACAATAGCCGACCTTGATGATTCAGAAGTGATAAAAACACCGCATATTATGGAGGCTATTCAGTACAGAAATCTTGACCGCAAATACTGGAACAAATAATAACACTTTTACAATAATATTCTTGTCGGATTGTGGTGCATATTATTAACGCTTTTACGGAAATTATAGAAATTATATTTTGTATGTTACGCTTTGAAAAAGGCAAAATAATGATATATAATGACTTGTTAAGGGGGGATTGAAAAAATAATTTTTACTTTGATTTTAAGTGGGTGTAATGAAAAGCATTGAAATATAAAACAAAAATCAGAATTTTCAGGGGGATTTTTAAATGCTCGGATTTTTTAAAGTAAAAGAGAGAGGTTCGACTCTCAGAACAGAAGTTTTTGCCGGAATCACTACATTTATGGCAATGGCATACATTCTTATGGTAAACGGAAGTATGTTTGCCGAACTTGGAATTTCATACAATGCAATTTATATTGCAACGGCAATTTCGGCTATTTTAGGAACGGTTCTTATGGGACTTCTTGCGAATTTGCCGCTTGCACAGGCGTCAGGTATGGGTATAAACGCATTTTTTGTTTATACAGTATGTTTTGGTTTTGGATTTACTTATGCAAATGCACTTTTGATTGTTCTTATTGACGGTGTCATTTTTATTGCCCTTACTGCAACAGGACTCAGAAAGAAAATTTTTGACTGTGTTCCTGAATGTGTCAAAAAGGCTATTCCGATAGGTATTGGTATGTTTATTGCATTTATCGGACTGCAAAATTCAGGTCTTGTTGTCAAGAATGAGTCAACAGGTGTTGCACTTGCGTCATTCAATCTTCTTGGCGGCAATGTAACGTGGGCAACAATAATGCCTTTGCTTATCACTATAATAAGCCTTATGGTTATAGCAATCCTTTCAGCAAGAAAAATCAAGGGTGCTGTTCTCTGGGGAATAATCGGCGGCACAGTTGCATATTATCTTTTAGGCATTACCGTTCCGGGATTTTATGACGGATTTGCGGATAAACTTTCACTCAATCCGTTCACGGCTTTCGGTGATTTTGCTAATCAGTGCTTTGGCAAGGTATTTACAGAGGGTTTTGACTTCTCGGCTTATCTTGCAAATCATTCAACGGAAAGCCTTATCATTCTTATTGTCACAACATCTCTTGCATTCTGTATGGTTGATATGTTCGATACAATGGGTACACTTTATGCCGCTTGTTCACAAGGCAATCTTCTTGATGAAAAGGGCGAAGTAAGGAATATGAACAAAGCAATGCTTTCTGACGCTGTTGCAACAACTGTTGGTGCTGTATGCGGTACTTCAACGGTTACAACTTATGTTGAATCGACAGCCGGTGTTGCTGAGGGCGGACGTACAGGTCTTTCATCACTTATAACAGCCGCTATGTTCTTTATTGCAATGTTCCTTACACCTGTTGCCGCACTTATTCCGTCAACAGCTACGGCGGCGGCACTTATCTTTGTCGGAGTTCTTATGATGAAAAGCGTTAAGGACATAGACTGGAACGATATTTCCGTTTCTGTTCCGGCATTCCTTACAATAGCTATGATGCCGTTTACTTACAATATCAGCTATGGTATTGCATTCGGACTTCTTGCCTATGTAATCATCAAACTCTTTACAGGCAAAATCAAAGAAATTCATATCACAACCTGGATTATCACTGCCCTGTTCATCGCTATGTTCTTACTGACACACTAAACAGAGTGGAGTGTGGAGAGTGGAGTGTGGAGTTGTTAATTAAAAAAGTTTATGCGACACTTTTTAAATTTTTGCGACGTTTTTTTGATGTTTACGACACTTTTTTTAATTTTTGCGACACTTTTTTAAAGCACAGCAATCTCTGAAAGCCGCATAAATAGTGGATTTTTTTATATTCCTATGACATTATGACACTTCTTTTTAACTTTTTATAAAAGAAAAAATAAAAATAAAAAATTATATATATAAAGAAACTCAATAAAAAATGTCATTCTGTCGCAAAACGTCTGAAAACCGCATAAACACTAAGTTTTTTGTGCGACACTTTTGATTTGAAAGTGTCGCATAGCCGTAAAAGTGCCGCAAAATTCCGTAATTATTTATAGTGGAGAGTGTGGAGTTACTGTGACCGAAACCGTAAATAATACTGCTGAAATCAGAAAAATATTCAAAAATTCATTATGCGGTCTTGTGATAGGCTCGTCAATGCTTGTGCCGGGTGTCAGCGGAGGCACAACCGCTATAATGCTCGGAATTTATGACAGGCTTTTGTCGGCGGTAGGAAATATTTTTCGTGACCTTAAAAAGAATATATTTTTTCTTCTGGAAGTTGCCGTCGGCGGAATTTTAGGAGTTCTGTTGTTTTCAGAGCTTGTACTGTGGCTTGTTGAAAAATGGCACTTGCCTATGATGTATTTTTTTATCGGTGCAATAGTCGGAAGTGTTCCTGTGCTTTTGAAAAAATCAAAAATCACGCTGAAAACTTCTTACAACATAATTTATGCGTTAATCGGTGCAGTATTGGTTTTTGCCGTCGGACTTCTGCCGAAAAGCCGCCTTTCAGTTGTGCCGAATGACTTTAAGGGTGCATTACTTCTGATATTATGCGGAATTATTATTGCCGTTGCACTGGTACTGCCCGGTATAAGCACGTCACATATACTTCTGGTTCTCGGAATGTATGAGGCGGTGTGGGGTTCGTTCAGAAATATGAATATTTACTATATTTTTCTTCTTGGAATTGGTGTGATACTCGGAACACTTCTCACGGCAAAAATTACAGATAAAGCTATGAAACGTTTTCCGCAACAGACATTTATGGCAATTATAGGTTTTGTACTGGTATCGGTGTTTGATATTTTTCCCGGTGTGCCGAATGGAATTGATATTGTTTTTTGTACGCTTATGGCGGCACTCGGCTTTACGGCGGTGTTTCTTGCGTCAAAATTTGCCGAATGAATTTCTTGACATATCAGAAATAATGGTTTATAATCTGATAAACAGACAAAGACGTCTTTGAGTGATTTTATATTGCTTGAAGATGTCTTTTTTTATTATGATTACAAGTTAAAATTTTGTTCTCCATTTTGAAAAAGGGACTTGTTTTTACGGCAAGCCCCTTTTTTCACTGAAATAAATTATTGCTTTTTGTAAATATTCTGTGCTATAATATTTGTGAACAAAAATAAGTGATACAAACTATAAAAAATTATGAATTATGAATTATAAATTTTTCGGGAGTTGATAATATTGCAGAATTATTCAGAAAAGGCACAGGAAGTATTGACACAGGTAAACAAGGCAGTTATAGGCAAGGAAAACGAAATACAGGAAATAATGACGGCTTTTCTTGCAAACGGACATATATTGTTGGAGGATATTCCGGGTGTTGGCAAAACTACGCTTGCGGTAGCGTTTTCAAGGGCAATGGGACTTGACTGTAAAAGAGTTCAGTTTACTCCTGATGTAATGCCGTCAGATATTACAGGCTTTTCGATATACAGACGTGATAAAGAAAAATTTGTGTATCAGGAGGGCAGTGTATTCTGTAATCTTCTTCTTGCTGACGAAATAAACAGAACATCACCAAAAACTCAATCGGCTTTGCTTGAAGTTATGGAAGAAAGAAAAGTATCTGTTGAGGGTGTCACACGTGATGTTCCGAGTCCTTTTCTTGTTATCGCAACACAAAATCCGCTGGGAAGTGCCGGAACTCAAAGACTGCCTGAGGCACAAGTTGACAGATTTATGATAACAATGACATTAGGTTATCCGAATTTTGAAAGCGAACTTTTTATAGCAAAATCCATAGGAAAAGAAAGGCGAACCGAAATTGTACAGCCTGTTTTGAATGCCGAAACATTACTCGAAATGCAGAAAAGCATATTTGACGTTTTTGTGAAAGATGAAGTGTATGAATACATAGTTAATCTTGTAACCGCAACAAGAAATCACCCGTATATAAAACAGGGGGCAAGTCCGAGAGCAACTATTGCACTTGTTCAGATGTCGAAAGCGTCAGCGTGGCTGAAAGGTCGTAATTTTGTTACGCCGAATGATGTCAGAAATCAATTCCCTTATGTTATCGCACACAGAATTGTACTTGCGTCAAATGCAGTAATGGAAAATACAAAAAAAGCGGATATAATAAACGATATTATGCAGAAAACTCCAAAGCCGATAGGGGAACGCAAGGTATGAAAAAGTTTACTGCTCTTGCCGTTATGGCTGTAACGCTGTATTTTGCGGGAATTTACCGTCAGAAACCTATGCTGATTATGTTGTTAATGGAAATAATTCTTGTAGCAGTTATGATGATTTTACCGCATATTCTGAAAAAGAAAGTCAGTGTTGCTTTTTCAAAGAAAAACAGGTCGGCAAAAAAAGACACCGAACTTATATGTCAGATTGATGTAAGCAATAACAATAAAATTCCCGTAAACAAATTTGAAACGCAAATATCTTTTCAGTATGATGATAAAAAAAGCAAAATCAAAAAAACACTTTACGGTTGTGCCGATACAGGAAACAATAATGTAATTGAATTTGGTTTTGTTGCCTCATATTGCGGAAACGTCAGCGTTAATATTAAAAAAATAAAAATTTATGATTGTTTATCAATTTTTTCGTGCGGTAAAAAAATAAATTCCGAAATGAATATAATAGTTTTTCCGAAAGAAAAGCCGCTGAATATAGAAATATCCACACAAGGACAGTATGAGGGCGAAAATTCCGTTAGTACAATATTAAAGCCAAGTGAGGACGCTTATACTGATATAAAACAACTTCGTGAATACCGTGACGGTGATTCAAACCGCTTTATTCACTGGAATTACAGTGCAAGAACCGAAAGTCTTTGGGTAAAGGAATATGAACAGGAAACAGGCTCGGAGTTCAGTATATTTCTTGATACATCATACACGAAAAAACCTGATTGTGTTCAGTATGACGCTTTTTATGAAATTATATCTGCAATTATTCTCGGTCTTGTAAAAGACAATGTTGTTGTAAATGCTTACTGGTTTGACAAAAAGATACATAAAATAAGAAGTAAAGAAATAAAAGAGTCAAAACATTTAACGGAATTGCTTTCGGAACTTTACAAAAGCGAAACGGAATATTCCGATAATATACAGAAGACTGAATGTCAGATGACATTCAATATGAATCTTGAATGGTATTTTAATAATCAGATTATTTACAGATTTTCAAGGACAAATTTTGAAGATGAAATAATTCGCAACAATTTCATTCTTTAAGGTCGTGATTAAAATAAAAAAGATAAAAATAATAACGAATACTAAAACAGACAGAAAAGAACAAAGAAAAGCTGATTTTTCAATTTCAGTATTGCTGTTTTTTCTTGCGGGAATACTGGGAATTGTATTTTCTTTGCGGTCAATATCGGGTGTGACATATTCCGAACCGACAGTTTTAATTGTTTCGGTTGTATGCGGTGTTTTATTGTGGTATCTGTTTTTCAGGAATAAAAAATTTTTCGGATATTTTTCTGTCGGGTTGTTGGCTGTCGCTTTAATAACGGTTTTATTCGGTTTCAGCAGTCTTAGAAAACAGATTATTTGTGTTGAGGGTGCATTGTCGGGGTTGTATGATTCTTCCGTATCCGTAACGCTTTTATATATATTGTTTTCCGTTTTGGTTTTGTATATAATGTTCGTTTCGGAGTTTATACTGAGAAAACACGTAATTATGTTTTTTCCTTTATTATTACTGACGCTTTTCGGCTCTGTTGTCGGAATAAATCTTGACATATATGCAATAGTGTTTCTTACAATATTTCAGACGGCATTTATAGCAATAAATATGACTGATTACCGTGTCGGCAAAAAAACGCTTACGGTAAAAAACGCTTTTCCGTCAGCAAGAAAAAGCGGAATGTTAGTCTGTATCGTGCTTTTAGTATCAATGCTTATATCTGTTCCGGTTATAAATATGAATGTTGACAGAATTTATAATCTCTCTGACAAGGCGGAGGAATTTATTTATCAGAATTTATTGAATAACAATATGTCAGGCAGTGAGGATATATCAACCGATTATGTCAATACAGGAAAAATAAACCGTGGCAATGTATATACAAGAAACGTTGATACACTGAATATCACGCTTGACCATATGCCGACGCAAAAACTTTATATGAAAGGCTTTACAGGATATAATTACGAAAACGGCGAATGGACTAAGGCAGATGACAGTGATATATCTGATAAAATGCGTCAGGATTCCGAATATGATATTTCAGGATATTTGTCCGGATATTTGTATGATGTTAATTATATGCACTTTGTGGTAAACAGGGATTTCAGAGGTTATGATTCCGCAGAATATACAATGAATATTCAGCATTTAAACAACAGTCCGGCAATATATCTTCCGTATTACAATATAAAAAATAATGACAATGCTACAAAAAGAGCGGCAAATGCAGGTTATGATTATTTTACTTATTTTTATGAACAAAAGGATATGGCTATTGACTGGGAAAATAAGGATAAGCCGTCAGATTCATATCTTATAGAGATATGTAAAAACATAAACAAAATGTATAAAGAAAGCATACAGCAGAAATATCTGACTTATCCGAAAGAACTTTTACCACGCTTGTCGAAACTTTGCAGTGAAACTCCGCTTAATGACCTTAACGAAATTACAACATTCATACTTTACACACTCAGCAAGAACACAACTTATACAACAACTCCCGGTAAAGCACCGAACAATCAGGATATTATAGAATATTTTCTTTTTGACAGCGGCAAGGGTTATTGTGTTCACTATGCTACAACGGCGGTTATGATGTACAGAATGTACGGAATACCGGCACGTTATGCAACAGGTTATGTTGTTCCGCCGTATGATTTTTATGAGGTTGAGGACTATAACGGAAATAAAGTTTATTCGGTTAATCTCACTGATAAATCCGCACACGCCTGGGTTGAAATTTATCTTGACGGTTACGGCTGGACACCTGTTGAAGTAACACCGTCAACAAGCGGTGAAATGATTACGGAATATCCCGGATTTAATCCTGTTGAAATGGCAAGAATAATGAAAGAACACGGCTGGAATTTAAACGACACGGCTGATAATAAGTCAAATTCACAAAATAACAAAAATAATTCAGATAATACATCAGATATTTTACATAATATTGTTGTTTTTGTGATATGTCCTTTGGCTGTAATTGCTGTTTTTATTGCAATTATTATTTTAAACAGAAAATACAGACTGAAAAAAATTCAGAATATGAATATCAAAGGACTTTTTGAAAGACTCATAAAAATGCTGCATTTCAGCGGAATACTGAAAGATTATCAGGGAACAGAAGAAGACTTTGCGGAAGTGCTATTTAAAGAATTTTCAGACATACCGTATGATGATATTAAGAATATGTATGAAATTATAATGCGTGAACTTTACGGAGATTCCGTTCAGACAAACACACAAAGAATTTTTGTACGAACTATGTATTACAATATTGCAGATTCAGCCTGTAAAACTCTTAAACCATACAAGAAACTTATCTTCAAATACATAAAAATATACAAATAAAATTCAGAATTGAGAATGCAGAATGGAGAATTACTCACGGTGCGGAAGCCGACTGACGACAACAATAACTTCAAACGCAATTACGAATTACGCATTACGCATTACGAATTTTATTTTAATAATATTATAGACAAAAGTTAAAAAATCTGTTATTATAATAAATTGATAAAAATAAATAGAAAAGGGGATATTTTGGTGAAATATACAGTAAAAGAAGTTTTACAGTTTGTTGAAGAAAACGACGTAAAATTTGTAAGACTGATGTTTTTCGATATATTCGGCGTTAAGAAAAATATTTCCATTATGGCTCAGGAACTTGAATCCGTATTTCAAAGCGGTGCTCATATTGTTTCCTCAACGGTTAACGGATTTCAGAACGATGACAGCACAGACCTGTTGCTTTTTCCTGACCCCACAACGCTGAAAGTACTCCCTTGGCGACCGCAACAGGGCAGAGTTGTACGTCTGTTCTGTGATATAAAAAATCAGGACGGAACGGCTTTTGAGGGCGACGTGAGAAATGTCCTGAAAAAAGCTGTCGCAAAAACTGAGGAAATGGGTTTCAGATGTAAAACCGGACTTGCGTGTGAATTTTATCTCTTTAAACTGAATGATGAAGGCTACCCGACAAGAATACCACAGGACAATGCCGGTTATCTTGATGTTGCACCGCTTGACAAGGGCGAAAATGTCCGCCGTCAGATTTGCCTGACGCTTGAACAGATGGAAATAGACCCGCTTTCATCACATCACGAAAACGGCCCCGGACAGAATGAAATTGATTTCAAACATTCGGATATGCTTTCGGCTGCCGATAACTTTATGACCTTTAAAACGGTTGTAAAGAATACGGCTGCCGCAAACGGTCTTTATGCGTCATTTATGCCTAAACCGCTTATGGACAAAAGCGGCAGCGGTATGCACATTGATATTCTGCTTGAAAAGTACGGATTCAATATTTTTAAGAACAAGGGTGAAGGTCTGTCTGATGACGCAAAAAGTTTTATTGCCGGTGTGTTAAGACGCTCGGCTGAAATGACTGTGTTCTTTAATCCGCTTTCAAATTCCTATGCACGTTTTGGTATGTATGAGGCACCGTGCGGCATTGACTGGTCATACAACAGTCTTGATACACTCATAAGACTGCCCGAAATGAAACGAAATTCCGCAAGAATGGAATACCGTTCACCTGACCCGTCGTGCAATCCATATATTGCGTTTGCACTGCTTATGTATGCCGGACTTGAAGGAATAGAGGACAAACTGGAACTTTGTCCGCCGTCAGATGTGAAATTGTCTGATGATTCATCTGCACATCTTCCTGAGTCGCTCGCAAAGGCTATTTCACTGGCTAAAAAGAGTGATTTTATCAAAGAACATCTGCCGAAAATGATTTTTGACAAATACATCAGCATAAAATCGGAAGAAGTAAACTGTTCTCTGCAAAGTGCTGAACTCAGACAGCAACAGGAGGACAGATATTTTGAAATTATTTAAAATATTTGTGTTTTCACTTGATTGAAATATAAAAATTATGTAAAATAAATAGGAAAGGTGTTTGGCTTTTGGATAGTGTATTGATAATATCATCAGCGGAACAAAGCGTAAGTTCTTTTTCACAACTGCTGAAAGCCGACGGCTGTCAGAATTTTGACAGTGCAAAAAGCGGTGCTGACGGCAGAAGACATTTATCTGAACGGGAATATGACCTTGTTATAATCAACGCCCCTCTTTCTGATGAATTTGGTGACGGAATTGCCGTTGATACCGCACAGAACACAAATTCAGGAGTTATGCTGATTGTAAAGTCGGAGATTGAAGCCGAGATAGAAAACCGCACGTCTGATTATGGAGTTTTTGTTCTCGGAAAACCGCTCAGCAAACAGCTTTTTTATAAGGCGGTTCATCTGCTTGAAGCAACACGCAACCGACTAAGCGGTGTAAAAAAAGAAAATATCAAACTTCAAAAGAAAATAGATGATATAAGAATTATTAACCGTGCAAAATATATATTGATGGAATATCTTTCAATGACAGAGCCACAGGCTCACAAATACCTTGAACGTCAGGCTATGGATTTGCGTCTGACAAAAATTGAGGTTGCAAAAAGGTTACTCAGCACATACGAAAGCTGATAAATACGGTTTTCGTATTTTGCATAACAATAAACTTCCGCACATTATGGGAAAGGAATGGTCAAAACTATGGAGAAAAAAGCCTATCTGATTCTGGAAAACGGTGACATTTACGAGGGCTTTGCATTTGGTGCAGAAAAGGAAATTGTCGGGGAACTGGTTTTTACAACTGCTATGACCGGTTATCTTGAAACACTTACCGACCCGAGCTACTACGGACAGATTGTTTGTCAGACTTTTCCACTTATTGGTAACTATGGCGTTATCCCATCTGATTTTGAGAGTAAAAAACCGGCACTTAAAGCATATATCGTAAGAGAGTGGTGTCAACGTCCTTCAAACTTTCGTTGTGAGGGAGTGATTGACACTTTTTTAAAGCAGTCAGATGTTCCGGGCTTGTATGGAATAGATACACGCTGTCTTACAAAAACCGTCAGAGAATACGGTGTAATGAACGCAAAAATAACATATACAAAGCCTGATGAAAAGTCATTCGACGGCTTAAAGGATTATAGAGTAATAAATGCCGTAAAGTCTGTAACTATTGACAAGCCTGAAACTTTCAGTGCAGAGAACGCAAAATATAATGTCGTTCTTATGGACTTTGGTGCAAAGAAAAATATATGCCGTGAACTTGTAAAGCGTGGCTGTAATGTTACGGTTGTTCCGGGAAATACAACGGCTGAGGAAATAAAGGCTATGAATCCCGACGGAATAATGCTGTCAAACGGCCCTGGTGACCCGACAGAAAATACGGAGATTATAGAACAACTCCGTATTCTTTGTGAGGCGAAAATTGCTACTTTTGGTATTTGTCTTGGACACCAGTTGCTCGCACTGTCACAGGGTGCAAAAACCGAAAAGCTCAAATACGGACACCGTGGGGCAAACCAACCGGCTACCGACACACAGACAGGTCGTGTTTACATCACAAGCCAGAACCACGGCTATGCTGTTGTTGCGTCATCTTTACCAAAGAACGCATACGAAAGCTTTGTAAACGCAAACGACGGTACTTGCGAGGGTGTAACATATACTGATATGCCGGCATTTACGGTTCAGTTTCACCCCGAGGCTTGCGGCGGTCCGCTTGATACATCATTCCTTTTCGATAAATTCATCACTATGATTCAGGAGGGTAAATAACAATGCCGATAGATAAAAGTATTAAAAGAGTTCTCGTTATTGGTTCAGGTCCTATCGTAATCGGTCAGGCTGCCGAATTTGACTATGCCGGCACTCAGGCTTGCCGTGCGTTAAAGGAAGAGGGACTTGAAGTTATCCTCGTAAACTCAAACCCGGCTACAATTATGACAGATAAGGCGATGGCGGATAAGGTTTATATTGAGCCGCTGACGCTTGAAACAGTCAAGAGAATTATTATAAAAGAACAGCCCGACAGCCTTCTTTCGACTCTCGGCGGTCAGACAGGTCTTACACTCTCAATGCAGCTTGCAAAAGAGGGTTTCCTCAAAAAACACAATGTAAAACTGCTTGGTGCAAATCCTGAAACAATCGACAAGGCTGAGGACAGACAGATGTTCAAGGACACAATGGAGTCAATAGGTCAGCCTGTTATTCCGTCACTTGTCGTAAATGATGTTGAGTCAGCCGTTGATTTTGCAAATCAAATCGGCTATCCGCTTATTATCCGTCCGGCATTCACACTCGGCGGTACAGGCGGCGGTATCGTAAACAATGAAGTTGAACTGCGTGAAATCACTTCAAACGGTCTTGAACTTTCGCCTATTACACAGGTTCTTGTTGAAAAGTGTATTGCCGGCTGGAAAGAAATAGAATTTGAAGTAATGCGTGACAAGATTGGAAACGTAATTACGGTTTGTTCAATGGAAAACTTTGACCCTGTCGGCGTTCACACAGGCGACAGTATTGTTATTGCACCGACTGTAACGCTTGCGGATAAAGAATATCAGATGTTGCGTTCAGCGGCTCTGAATATTATTTCGGCACTCGGTGTAGAAGGCGGCTGTAACTGTCAGTTTGCACTCGAACCCGAAAGTATGCAGTATGCCGTAATTGAAGTAAACCCACGTGTATCACGTTCATCAGCTCTTGCGTCAAAGGCAACAGGTTATCCTATCGCAAAGGTTGCCGCAAAACTCGCAATAGGCTACACACTCAACGAAATCAAAAATGCCGTAACAGGCACAACTTATGCTTGTTTTGAACCGGCACTCGACTATGTTGTCGTTAAATTCCCGAAATGGCCATTTGATAAATTCGTATATGCAAAGAGAACACTCGGCACACAGATGAAAGCAACAGGCGAGGTTATGGCTATTGCACCGACATTTGAACAGGCTATTATGAAAGCCGTAAGAGGTGCTGAAATTCATCACGATACTATGGCTTCCCCTAAATTCGAGGATATGACCGACGAGGAAATCAGGGACAGACTCAGCGTATGTGATGATGAGCGTTCATTCTGCGTATATGAGGCACTCAGACGTGGAATAAGTGTTGACGATATTCACGCAATAACAAAGATTGACGAATGGTTCCTTGAAAAACTTCTCAACCTTGCAGACTGTGAAAAAGAACTTGCAAAGGGACAGCTTGACAACGAACTTTATGTAAAGGCTAAACATCTTGGTTTCCTTGACAGAACAATAGAGGAACTCAGCGGCTGTAAAGTTGAAAATCCGCTTGTTCCTGTATATAAAATGGTTGATACCTGTGCAGCAGAATTTTCAGCCGAAACACCTTACTTCTATTCAACATTTGACAGCGACAACGAGGCTGAAACATTCATCAAAGAGAAAAATTCAGACCGTCAGACAATTATAGTATTCGGTTCTGGCCCTATAAGAATAGGACAGGGCATTGAGTTCGACTATGCGTCAGTTCACTGCGTATGGGCATTGAAACAAGCCAGCTATGATGTTGTTATCGTAAACAATAACCCCGAAACAGTTTCAACAGACTTTGACACGGCAGACAGACTTTATTTTGAACCGCTCACAAACGAGGACGTAATGGGCATAATCAAAACAGAAAAGCCGTTCGGTGTTGTTGTTGCATTCGGTGGACAGACGGCAATAAAACTCACAAAATATCTCAGCGACAACGGTGTTAATATTCTCGGAACATCTGCCGACAGCATTGATATGGCTGAGGACAGAGAACGTTTTGACGAACTCCTTGAAATGCACCACGTAAAACGTCCACAGGGTTATACAGTAATGACAACTGAGGAGGCACTCGACGTTGCCGAAAGAATCGGCTATCCTGTTCTTATGCGTCCGTCTTATGTTCTCGGCGGTCAGAATATGATTATCGCATTCAATGAGGCTGACATAAGAGAGTATATGGCAATAATTCTTGCACAGGATATTGAAAATCCGATACTCATAGACAAATATCTTATGGGACCTGAACTTGAAGTTGACGCTATATGTGACGGCGAGGATATTCTCATTCCTGGCATTATGAAACACGTTGAACGTGCGGGAGTACACTCGGGCGACTCAATCGCAGTATATCCGGCTTGGAACATCAGCGACGAAATGACCGAAAACATCATCAGAACTTCAAAGAACCTTGCTGTTTCACTGAAAACAAAAGGTCTTGTAAATATTCAGTATCTTATTTATCATGATAAACTTTATGTAATTGAAGTAAATCCACGTTCATCAAGAACAATTCCTTACATCAGTAAAGTTACAGGCGTACCTATGGTTGACCTTGCAACAAGGGCAATGCTCGGCGAAAAGCTGAAAGATATGGGTTACGGAACAGGTCTTTACAAGAAGTCGCCTTATGTTGCCGTAAAAGTACCTGTATTCTCGTTTGAAAAACTTATCAATGTTGATAATCAGCTTGGCCCTGAAATGAAGTCAACAGGCGAGGTTCTCGGTATTGCGAACACACTTGAAGAGGCTCTCTATAAGGGACTTATTGCGGCAGGTTACAAGATGAAGAAACACGGCGGTGTATTCATTACTGTTCGTAACAGTGATAAAGTTGAAATAGGTGACGTTGCTAAGAAATACAACGAACTCGGCTTTACGCTTTATGCGACAAAGGGTACGGCAAAAACAATAAGAGATTACGGCATTGACGTAATTGAAGTTGATAAAATCCACGAAAACGACAAGGACAACACGCTTACACTTATCGAAAGCGGTAAAATCAACTATGTTATTTCAACGTCATCAAAGGGCAGAATACCGACACGTGACAGCGTTAAAATCCGCAGAAAGACTGTTGAACACAACATTCCGTGTCTTACGTCCATTGATACAGCAAATGCTCTTGCGGATTCGTTAAAGAGTAAATATTCGGAATACAGTACGGAACTTGTTGACATTAACAATATGAGAACCGAAAAAGTAAAACTGAAATTCACAAAAATGCAAGGTTGCGGAAACGACTACATCTACTTTAACTGCTTTGACCAGAAGATTAACAATCCTGAGGGATTAAGTGTTCGTTTTTCTGACAGACGTTACGGCATAGGCGGCGACGGTGTTATACTTATATGTCCGTCAGACGTTGCCGACGCTAAAATGAAGATGTACAACACGGACGGCAGTGAGGGTAAAATGTGCGGTAACGGTATCCGTTGCGTAGGTAAATATCTTTTTGATCATAATATGGTACAGGGTGATGAAATCACAATAGAAACTCTCAGCGGCATTAAGACTTTACAGGCATTCCGCCACGACGGAGTTGTTGATGTACTCAGGGTTGATATGGGTAAAGCCGTGCTTAATTCAGACCTTATCCCTGTTGCACTTGATAAGCCAAAGGTTATTAACGAGCCTGTTTCAATCGGTGGCAAAGACTACCGTATTACCTGTGTGTCAATGGGCAATCCGCACAGCGTTGTATTCTGTAACAATGTTGAAAAAATTGACCTTGAAAAAATAGGGCCTCTCTTTGAAAACAGCGAGCTTTTCCCTGAAAGAGTGAACGCTGAATTTGCAAAGGTAATTGACGACCACACAATCGAAATGAGAGTATGGGAACGTGGCAGCGGTGAAACCTGGGCTTGCGGTACAGGTGCGTGTGCTGTTGCTGTTGCGGCAGTCGAAAACGGTCTGTGCAGAAAGAACGAAAAAATTACCGTTAAACTCAAAGGCGGCAATCTGATTATTGAATATACGGACGATACCGTATATCTTACAGGTCACGCAGAAACAGTATTTGAAGGAGAAATTGAGTTATGACAACAAAGTATATATTCGTAACAGGCGGTGTTGTTTCAGGTCTTGGAAAGGGTATTACAGCCGCCTCACTCGGACGACTGCTTAAAGCAAGAGGCTTAAAAGTTGCCGCTCAGAAACTCGACCCCTATATAAACGTTGACCCGGGTACAATGAGTCCGTATCAGCACGGTGAAGTATATGTAACCGAGGACGGTGCAGAAACCGACCTCGACCTCGGTCACTATGAAAGATTTATTGACGAAAACCTCAATAAGTTTTCAAACCTCACAACAGGCAAGGTTTACTCAAACGTTCTCGAAAAGGAACGCAAGGGCGACTATCTCGGCGAAACCGTACAGGTTATTCCGCACATAACAAATGAAATAAAATCTTTCATCTATGAAGTAGGCAAGCACTCGGACGCTGATGTTGTCATAACAGAAATCGGCGGCACTGTCGGCGACATTGAAAGTCAGCCGTTTCTTGAAGCAATACGTCAGGTATCTGTTGAAGTCGGACTTGAAAACAGCCTGTTCATTCACGTTTGCCTTGTGCCTTACATCAAGGGCAGTGAAGAACACAAGACAAAGCCGGCACAACATTCCGCAAAGGAATTGCGTTCACTCGGCATAAATCCTGACATTATGGTTCTCAGATGTGATGAACCGCTTGAACCGAGCATTTTCAAGAAAATTGCTATGTTCTGTAACGTAAAGACCGACTGCGTAATCGAAAATATGACAATTCCTGTACTTTATCAGGCACCTATGATGCTTGAAAAGGCTAATTTCAGCGACATTGTATGCCGTGAACTTCACATTGACGCACCAAAACCCGATATGACCGACTGGCAACAAATGCTTGACAGAATTAACGCAAGAAACAAAAAAGTAACTATCGCACTTTGTGGTAAATATGTACAGTTACACGACGCATATCTTTCCGTTGCTGAGGCTTTACAACACGCCGGTTATGAAAATCAATCCTTTGTTGACATCAAGTGGGTTGACACTGAACTTATCACAGAATACACTGTCGAGGAACTCCTCGGAGATGTTGACGGTATTCTTGTTCCGGGCGGTTTCGGAAACAGAGGTGTCGAGGGCAAAATTATTGCCGCAAAATACGCAAGAGAAAATGACATTCCATATCTTGGTATATGTCTTGGTATGCAGACGGCAGTTATTGAATATGCAAGAAATGTTCTCGGTTTTGCTGACGCTAATTCAGGCGAATTTGACCCGAAAAGTCAGCACAAGGTTATCGACCTTATGAACGAACAAAAGGGCATTCACGAAATGGGCGGCACAATGCGTCTTGGTGCTTATCCGTGCAAAATCCGCAAGGGTACAATGATGGAAAAAGCATACAATCAGCCGGAAGTTGCCGAGCGTCACCGTCACCGTTATGAATTTAACAACGAATTTCGTTCACAGTTTGAAGAAAACGGTATGGCTGTCACAGGTACATCACCTAACGGTATGCTTGTCGAGGCTGTTGAAATTCCGGCTAACAGATTTTTTGTCGGAGTTCAGTATCACCCAGAGTTCAAGAGCAGACCTAACCACGCACACCCGCTTTTCAGGGAATTTGTCAAAGCAAGCCTTGAAAAAAGAGTGTGAAGTGTGGAGAGTGGAGTGTGGAGTTGTTGTGACCGTCAGTTTATGCGTAAAAATAACTTTTTTGCGACATATAGTTGTTGCGTGAAATGATAACAATAACTTATGGTGCGGAAAATGACTTAACGGTAACAATTACTTTGAACGCAAATTGCGAGCGGAGGCACTCCGCTGGAGTTGTTGTGCGGACGGTCAGTTCGTATGTAAAAATAAATTTATTCTGACAATCAGGAGTGAAGAAAAATGCCACAGCTTAATGAAAACTTTCTTAAACTTGAAAAGAACTATCTTTTCATCAACATTGCAAAGAAAATAAACGCTTATATTGCCGAACACCCGGACAAAAAGGACAACATTATAAGAATGGGTATCGGTGATGTAACATTACCTATTGCACCTTGTGTTGTTGAGGCTGTCAAAAAAGGTGCTGACGAAATGGGTGTCAAGGAAACATTCAAAGGCTATGAGGACAGCGGCACAGGCTATGATTTTCTCAAAGAGGCTATTGCAAAGTATTACAAGAGTTTCGGTGCAGATGTTGCCGCTGACGAAATAAGAATAAGCGACGGTGCAAAGTCCGATTGCGGAAATATTGTTGATATTTTCGGCGACGACAATGTTGTTCTTATCACAGACCCGGCATATCCTGTATATGTTGACTCAAACCTTATGAGCGGCAGAAAGGTTATCTATGCCGACTGTACAAAGGAAAACAATTTCTGTGCTGTTCCCGACAAGAATGTTCACGCTGATTTGATTTATCTTTGTTCACCGAATAACCCGACGGGTGCGGCTTTCACAAAGGAACAGCTCAAAGCGTGGATTGATTACGCAATAGACAATAAAGCTATCATAATTTATGATGCGGCTTATGAGGCATTCATAACAGAACCCGACATTCCGAGAAGTATTTTTGAGGTTGAGGGTTCAAGACAGTGTGCGATTGAGATTTGTTCTCTCTCAAAGACAGCCGGATTTACAGGTATGCGTTGCGGATATACCGTTATTCCGAAAGAGCTTGAAGTTGTTGCAAGCGACGGAACTGTTGTAAATATTTCTCAGATATGGGGCAGACGACAGGGTTCAAAATTCAACGGTGTTTCTTATCCTGTTCAGTGCGGTGCAGCCGCTGTATTTACTGACGAGGGACAGGAACAGATTAAAGTAAACCTTGAATACTACAAAGAGAACGCAAGAATTATTGCGTCTGCTCTTGACGAACTTGGAATTTATTACACAGGCGGCAAAAACTCACCGTACATCTGGCTTGAATGTCCTGACGGTATGAAGTCTTGGGATTTCTTTGACTTACTTCTCAACGAAATAAATGTTGTAGGTACACCTGGTGCCGGCTTTGGCAAGAACGGCGAAGGTTTCTTCCGTCTTACATCATTCGGTGACAGGGACAAGACAATAGAGGCTGTTGAAAGACTGAAAAAACTGCTCTCTAAATAGTGTGGAGTGTGGAGAGTGGAGTGTGGAGTTGCGTTCATACTTTATTGTAGCCATAAGTTCTTTGCCGCACCATAAATAATTCCTAACTCCTAACTCCTGACTTAAATAAAAAGGCTCTCGTCCTTGCGGGCGGGAGCTTTTTGTTGTTCAAAAGAATTATTATTCTGTTGGTTCGGTTGTGTTTTCCTGTTGCGGATTTTTAACTGCTTTTACAAAAGCACAACTGTCACGGGGAATTATGAGTTCGTTGCCTGTAAGATTCGTGTCCATAAAGGTTTCGCCGCCGACAAATTCGTCAGGTACTCTGAATTTTATGGTGTAGTCTGCGGCATTGAAAACGCATATCAGCATATCGTTTTCGTCTTCACGGATATAACCCATTGTGCGACCTGTTGAACCAAATTCGTGTAAATCCCCGTCAACAAGACAGGAACACTGTTTTCTCATTCTGCCGAGATTTTTGTACCATTCAAGAAGTTCTTTGTCCTCCTTGCCCCACGGGAATGTTGCACGGTTGAACGGGTCTTTGTAGCCCTCAACACCGACTTCATCACCGTAATAAATACACGGCACACCGGGGAGAGTATAAAGAATACCGCTTGCAAGCCTCATTCTTCTAAGACCGTATTCACGCTGTTGAGGATTAAGTTTTGTTGAGGCTTGCCACTCACGTCCTCTGCCGTTCTGACGTTCACCGGCAAGAAGTGTAATAACACGTTCAGTGTCGTGTGTGCCAAGAAGATTCATAAGTGAACGGATAACAGGACGTGGGTAGTTTTCGAGAACATTAAGTACAATTTCAATCATATCACGTCCGTCACCACAATCAAGAAAACCAAGTATTGCGTCACGGAACGGATAATTCATAACGCTGTCAAGTTCTTTTCCGTGAAGAAAACGTCGTCTTGAACCATAGCTTTCTTTGTTTGATGCGTCCTCCCATACTTCGCCGAGAAGTAATGCGTCAGGATTTTCAGCTTTGACAGCCTCTCTGATATGCTCGATAAATTCGTCGGGCAGTTCGTCAGCAACATCAAGTCGCCAACCGCTGTTGCCGTTTTTTATCCATTTGCGGATAATGCCGTTTTCGCCGTTGATGTATTCGTTGAATGAGTTTGAAAGTTCCTCAACCTCAGGCAAGGTATTAAATCCCCACCACGAGTTGTATATGTTAGGCCACTCAATAAATTTATACCACGTATAATAGGGGGATTCCTTTGAATTGTATGCACCGTTTTCGGCATAGCGTTTTTCACGGTTGAAATATTTGCTGTCACTTCCCGTATGACTGAAAACACCATCATTTATTATTCTTATGCCGAGTTTTTTCGCTTCGCTGCAAAGTTCAATGAAATCTTCTTCAGTGCCAAGAACAGCGTCTATTTTTTCATAGTCGCCCGTGTCATAGCGGTGGTTTGAATAAGCCTCAAAAATCGGGTTCAGATAAATACAGGTAACACCGAGTTCGTGAAGATAAGGCAGTTTCATTTGTATGCCTTTGAGGTCGCCCTGAAAAAAGTCGGAATTTGTAATTATGCCGTATTCATTCGGTCGCCAGTCGGGAATATTGTTCCAGTCGGTCTGAATTTTCTTGTCGGGATAAATACCGTCTTTTTTCTCGCCCGAAAAATAAAATCTGTCGGGAAAAATCTGATACATAATTCCACCGGGCAACCACGACGGAGTTTCAAAATCCTTATCATAGCACAAAAGCTGAAAACGTGGTTCGCCCTCGTTGGTTGACAGATGACCTTCACCGCCGTAGCCTTTCATAATAAACTGTCTGCCACGACAGGTGTCAAGTCTGAAATGATACCAGTACAGACCGATTTTGTCAGCGTCCAAATTACATTCCCATTGTTCGTGGTCATTGCCGACCATACCACTCCAGAACATACTGTAAAAAGTAGTGTCGCCGTATTTGTCGTCTTTTACGGCAAGCAGAGCGTTTGAACAGCGTAAATCACGTGGCAGTACAATTCTGAAATGGATTTTTGTTTCTGACGGAACAGCACCTGTCGGACAGCGAAATTCCGTTTCACGAGAGTTAAATATTTTCATTCTTAATTTCCCCTTAACTTTTTATTTGATTTATAATGAGTGGCTTGTTGCCATTATCAAATTACATTTATAATTATTGCCGTGTTAAATTCAATATAATATTGTCAGAACGCAGTTTGAATATTTCTCTTGTGTCTGACGATTTTACTATATTGCATATTCTTATTACTTCATTTATCATATCAGCATTTTTTGTAGCTTTTACGGATAATGACAAATCTTTAATCAGTCTGTCATTGTTTGCCGTGCTGTCTAAAACGTGGTCAAAATCATACAATGGCGACGGACATACATAACTGCCGTTATCTGTGTTTCTCAGCCAACCGAAATTTCCTGCGTGTCTGTCGCCGTTTCCGGTAATAGCGTCTATTGTGAGCATTTGTATTCCGACCATACCCATATAATCTATAATATCTTTTTCAGTAAAATCATCAGGGTCTATTATACCCGACTGGTCAGCCTGTTCAAGCATTAAATTCTGACTTGTGAAATTCTCAACTTGTATGCCGCCTGTTATTTTTGATATGTTACAAACAGGTATGCCGCATTTTTTACACAGCAAACTCACTTCTTCCTCCAAATCCAAGCTGTCACCATATTTATTTAAATACTTGGCTGAAACCCATTCTTTGTTTAAATAACCGCTGACATAAAGTGTAGGTATAGCATTACCGTCCTTATAGTAACCCTCACCTTTCCAGAAATCAGTATAATACGGACTTACTTCTTCAAAAAGCAAAGCACTGTCGTTTTCTTTTGTCCAGTAACAATCACTTAAACTCAGAATATGTGTTGATTTATTTATAAGAACCCTGTTTCCCTGTCCGAAAGTAATACCCTTTAATCTTCTTGCTAAGGAATTTGTATTTGAACTGTATCGTGTTTTCAGCCATAGTTTAAAAGTTTCCTTGCAAGGATTTTTCTTCATTAACCCCGGCAATAAACAGGCATTATATACTTCTTCCGTATCAATATTATATACTTTATGATTTTTACAGTATAATATCATAATAATTCCTAACTCCTAACTCCTAACTCCTAACTCCTCACTCCTCACTCCTCACTCCTCACTCCTAACTCCTCACTCCTAATTGTTTGCGTATTGGTCAACTAAGTGCCACATTGGTTCCTCGACTATTGCTTGTGCCTTAATGCCGTCAGCGGTGTATTCTTCGGAAAGTAAAGCACCTGTATTTCTCAGCTTGCCGAGAATTGCGGCTTTGTCAAAGGGAACAAGAAGTGTGTATTTTCTCAGCCTTACAGGAAGATTGTTTTCTATTGCACGGAGTAACTCGTCAATGCCTATTGCGTTTTTTGCACAGATACGGACAGAGGTTCTACCGTTCGGGAGGTCGTTGGGATTGCCGACAAGGTCGCATTTGTTGAATACGGATATAATCGGTCTGTCTGTACAGCCAAGTTCTCTTAACAAAGAGTTTGTTACATCAAGATGTAGTTTATACTCGTCGCTCGATGCGTCACAGACATTTAATATAATGTCAGCAAGAGCCGCTTCTTCAAGCGTTGATTTAAAAGCCTCAACAAGATGGTGCGGAAGTCTGCGTACAAGTCCTACCGTATCAATCAGCATAACGGAAACACCGTTCGGAAGTTTCAATGCACGTGAAGTCGGGTCAAGCGTTGCAAAGAGTTTGTTTTCGGAGAGGACTCCGGCTTGTGTCAGCGTGTTCATAAGCGTTGATTTTCCGGCATTGGTGTAGCCGACAATGGCGACAGTAATTACTCCGTCTTTTTTGCGTCTTGCACGGAGTTGTTCACGGCGGTTGGTCATACGTTCCAGTTCGTCTTTGAGATATTCTATTCTGCGTCTGATGTGGCGGCGGTCTGTTTCAAGTTTTGTTTCGCCAGGACCTCTTGTTCCGACACCGCCGCCGAGCCTTGACATTTCACGACCTTTGCCCGAAAGTCGTGGCATAAGATATTTAAGCTGTGCCAGTTCAACCTGTAATTTACCCTCGTTTGTCTTTGCCCTTATCGCAAAAATATCAAGAATAAGCATTGTACGGTCAATGGTGCGAATGTCGGTTTCGTCCTCAATGTTTCTGATTTGCGTGGGAGTAAGTTCCGTGTCAAAAACAATGAAATCAATTTCGTTGTCGGCACAGAATTGTTTTATTTCTTCGAGCCGTCCCGAACCGATACAGGTTGCACCGTCGGGTTTGTCACGTTTCTGCATAATTGATGCAACAGGCTCTGCTCCGGCACCGCTGACAAGTTCGTACAGTTCTTTCATTGAGCTTTCCGCATCGTATTCGCCTGTGTCAATTCCGACAAGCAACGCACGTTGAATTTTCTGTTCGTTGTCATATAATTCCATATTGAAAATTCCTTTCGGCAATTCATATTCATAATATATAATATAGCACAAATTCAGACGTAATAAAAGTAAAAAATTACTGTATATATGCAAAAATAATAATAAAGTGCTAAAAGCTATAATTGTTTCATAAATGTGGGATTCTTTTTGTTATTATTATGTATTTAAAGTCTGATGAAAATATGATAAAATAGTATAAGTATATGAATTTTTGGGTTCATTTATATAATTAAAATATAAAAGAGGTAAAATTTATGAAAAGGGAATATGATGTCCTGATTGTCGGTTCGGGTGCGGCAGGTCTTTATGCGGCTTTGCAGTTTCCTGAAAATGTAAGCGTTCTTCTCCTGTCGAAACGTGAACTCACGCTGTCGAACAGTTCGCTTGCACAGGGCGGTGTTGCGGCTGTTCTTGACAAAAACCACGATAATTTCAAACTGCATATAGCTGACACGCTTATCGCCGGAAAGTACAAAAACAACCTTAAAGCTATTGAAGTTCTTGTAACGGAAGGTCCTCAGGACGTGCTGAAACTCAAAGAAATGGGTGTTGCATTTGACCTTGATTCAAGCGGTAAATTACAGATGACGCTTGAAGCCGGACATTCCCGACACAGAATTGTACATCACAAGGATTCAACAGGTCGTGCCATAGTCGATACACTTATCGAACAAGTTAAAACACATAAAAACGTTGAAATTCTTGACGAAACACTCCTCTACAAACTCGAAAACAACGGACGTGGATTTTATGCCGGAATGATTATGAAAAACGGAGAGTCAAAAGTTATTGCCGCACATTATTGTATTCTTGCGTCGGGCGGTATCGGTCGTGTGTATAAATACACCACAAACTCGGCTATTGCAACAGGTGACGGCATTACTCTTGCATATATGCTTGGTGCAAAAATAAAGCACCTCAACTGGATTCAGTTCCACCCGACAGCTTTTGCCGCAGAAAAAGACCGTGAACGTTTCCTTATAAGTGAGGCTGTTCGTGGCGAGGGTGCTGTTCTTCTGAATTGTGACGGAGAACGTTTTGTACATAATTATGACGAGCGTGGAGAACTTGCCCCACGTGATGTTGTTTCAAACGCAATTATGCTTGAA
>JAQXZA010000110.1 GCA_029226955.1 Clostridia bacterium
AGTATTTAATGATTTTTCTGCTTGCTTTATGTAAATAATCATCTACCTTTAAGAGATTACCACTTTATATAATCATTATATCATAATTTTTATAAAGTGTAAATGCCTATTTTAATATTTTTTATATTATTGCTTACCATATTGATGAAGGAACAAAGGCAAAGAAAGATTGCACATCTGAAAGCACAGGAATGCCAAATCCGTTTATTGAATGTAAATCTCTTGAAGAGGCTGCAAAAATTGCACAGGTAAACATCAGGCTTCCCGAATATTCACAGTGCATAATTTATGCAGTAAAGAACAGCTTTGTTGAGGTTCAGTATCCGCTTAACGAAACAAGCAACATTACAATCCGCAAGAGTGCCGGAAAAGAAGACATCAGCGGTGTGTATGACGGCAAAGAAATGCAGCTCCATTCAACTGTCGGAGTTGATGTAAATGTCAGATTAAAGGACGGTAAATTCATTTCTGCATACTTTACGGGCGACGACGGAACATACTCAATCACTTGTGACGAACCCCTTGAAGCAGATGAGATTATTGCGATTGTAGATAATATTGTAAGCGTTAATTCATAAGCCATAACAGAATATTATGCAAAAAATGACATACTCCCCCACTTCTATAAGTGAGGGAGTATGTCATTTGTGGTATCGTGCGTAGGATTACAGCATATATATATCTTTACTACCGGCTACTTGCAAAAACATATTTCTTATACTGTCGTCTGACAAACCAATCTTTTTAAGCAAGATATCGAATTTTTTTCCATCATCAATAGAATTTTTCTCCATAAGCAATTTTTTAACTACTTTGTTCCATATTTCCGAACGTGTATCAGGTGCACCCGGCATATCAATTTGAATAATCGGAGAGCCGTCAAGATATAGTGCATCAGGGTTCATAGACAAGCGTATGTAGGTTTGTTTACAAACATAATCACAATATGTTTCTGTTATCATTACATATCCGTTAGTTCCAAAATAACCCAATATATCACTGGAATAATACCAACCGATACTAACCTGCAATGCACTATAACCGTGACGCCTTATACTCGTATCAGGGAGTTTACTCGGGGTACTGTATGATATACCCTTATTTTTTAATACTGTAATATAATTACAATATTTATCTTCATTTGTTACAATCGGCTCTATTTCATAATGTTTATCTGCATACAGCCACACTATATAACTATCCTCAGGAATATCAAGTTTTCGTCTTCTGCCAAAATCAATCGTGCATTTTTGCTTACTTTTTCCAAGCAACAGATAAACACTACTTACTCCCTCGATAGAAAGAATGCCGTCGAGTTCCAGAATACGTCCTGAATAAAATCCATCATTTTGCTTTACATCATTATCTGAAAGCGGTTTTTCTGTAACAGAAACATTTTTATCAGTTGTCGGCAAATTTGATTCAGGTAAGTTTTTGTTTTCCATAGCCAAATCCTCCATAATAATATATATTTGTTTGATTGCTTACAATGTTATTATGCATTTTTGTATCTCTGAGATGTTGGAGACAGATGGCTTTTTTAGCTTGATTTATGAATTTTTTAATTTTTTTTGTATTTTTCCTGCATTATCGTAATTTCTTTTCTGAGCATATTTCTGATTTTCTCGTCCATAATTTCCACTTTTCCCGCATACTGCATAGCCCAATGAACCATCATAGTAGCTGATGTATTGATTTCTACTATGTCATATCCGTCTTTACATTCCTGACTTATTTTTCGATAATGATTTCCGAACCAGTCGTGGATAAAAGTATAATCATCACTTTTAATCTTAATCTTTATTCTTCTCGGCTCATCATACGCCATATACAGATGTTCACTCATATATTTTTCAGGATTCCACAACTGATTTTTAAATTCCATATATTGTTTTTTGGGAATTATAGTTAAATCCTGTTCTTTGCTGTTCTTTAAAAAAGAAATATCCGACATAAGATCAATCCTGTAATGACTGACATGTTGTTTATCTTTATGACCGCCAATCAAATAATACATATCGTGATATACAACTACATAATATGGCGACAGTGCAGGATAATCATAATCTATCTTTACAAGGTTTCCTTTTTCATCATATCTGTTAAAGCAAAATTTAATTTGCACCTGACGGTTTATTGCGTCCTGAATAAGTTGTAAATTATTGCTTAATTCTCCACACTTATTCAAAACCATGTTATTTTCATACATTCTGCTTTCGGTTCTTCCGTAAATGCCCATAGGATTGAATAATAATTTGTTCCTGTATTTGTCATAATACGGCGTTTTATAATATTTGCTGGCAGTCGCAACAAGTTTCCGTATGATTTTTGTTTTATCATTGACAGGTATAAAATCCGAAAAGCATACTGCCTGAATAATAATATCAAGTTCAGAATTGTTAAAATCATGGACATACGACAGGTTGGTAATTGTAGGAAGTTTTTTTGTGCCGTTTAATTCTTTCAGAACTTCTTTTCTTGCTTCAGATTTTTTAAGAACAATGTCACACTTTTTTGCATCAAGGATTTTTAATGAGATATTTTCCTTTATGTCCTGTTTCTCGATAATTCTGTTTTGCTTATAGCCATCATATTTGATTTTATAGTCATCATCATTTTCCTCACTATATTCAAAAGGATTTATCTGAAACAATATTTCATCTATCGACCTTGATAAAGTTTCAGGGTTGTTGGTTGTACTTTCCATAGTGTCCTGCATAGCCTTTAAAAGTTCTGCCTGTGTTACCGAATGTTCTTCATCAGATATTTCTTTTAATATTTTTAATATCTGAATGGTTCTGCGTTCCGGTATATATTGAGCGTTTTTGTTTCTTGCAGATTCCTTTTCCACAATTCAGTCCTCCATAAAACTTGAAAGTTTTTTCCTAGCGTTAATTAAACTTTTTCGTACTGTTATTTGATAAAAGATAGCTGACAAATATTTTACTCATATTCATCATAAGGCAATATTAAATGGTTTCCTGTTTCTGTCACTCTGTAATATGTATCTGTATCAGTATCTACCATAAGCACGGGGATAACTCCACTGTCAATAACAGTACCGTCTATATAATAATGAGATTCTCCGTCATAGTAAATATCATGGTATCTGGGATCCCCTGAAATTTCCGCAGTGCCGACATGTCCGGCGACGACTTTCATATCAAGACCTTCGATTTTTCCGGTTTCAGCAGGAAATTTACTTACAAATATTTCTTCACCTGTTGCCCATTCCCACAAATCACCGGACTCTTCATCTATACCCGCATGAACAAATATTGTATTGCCTTCTGTGTAGTAGTATGGAAGATTTTCCATCCACTGAATATATCTGTCTTCATCTTCGTTGTCCGAACAATGCTCATCATCAAAAGACTCAACCATACTGTTTATTGTAGAGTGACCACGAAGAACAAACTCCTCGTGGTTACCCATCAGTGCCACAACTTTATCAGAACCGTATTTATATTGAAGACTTATTATCCTGTTCAGTACGCCTATACTATCGGAACCTCTGTGTATGTAGTCACCAAGCAACAAAAGCATAGTTCCGTCTTCTTCCAGATTATCAATAACCAAAGACAGTGCATCTTCAAATTCCGCCAGACAGCCGTGAATATCGCTCATACAGTAAATTTTCATTTTACCCATCCTCCATTTTGTTTTCTTTCATACTCTTCAATCTTTGCTTTTAAATGTTCATAATACTGCTCACTCCATGCCCAATTATACTGTTTGCAATATTCGTGAATTGTTGAACCGTCATCTTTCTCCAAATCAAAGACCTCATAATTTTCATTAACGAATATTCCATATATGCCTAACCATTCTACTATTTGGGAGAAATCATAGTCAAAACTTTGAAGCCACTGTGATGTTTTTGGCAAACTATACGCTGATTTTAGTTTGCAATCATTTTTACCGTCACATAATCTCTTTAAATCATATAACGTATGATCAATCCTATCTCCAAAAACAGAGGATCTGGACATGTTAATACCGCCACTTTCCCGAGGAAAATGTATTATTGGCGTTTTTCGGTATTTTCTGTATTCTTCAACAAGTGCTAAGGATACTCCGAATTTGTTATACATCCTTGTTAATGATAACAGACCATCAGCAGTGCATTCTATACCACCGTGACTAACTATTGAAGAATTATCAGGATCAAGATAAATACTATAAAGCATTAACCATTTTATATGGTCATCAACACACTTGGCTTTTTCAGCATAGCCATTAATAAAGTCACTCATTACTTCAACATTCTTATTGTAAACGAAGTCATAATTTTTTGTATAGAAACGATGCTTTGTTAATTCTACTCCAAATACTTCCTTCAAAATAGAATCCGAAAAGTACTGATTTTGATATTTCTTATAAAAGTCACTTGACTTATACTCTTTCAAAATAGTTGCAAAATCAATTTCCTGTCCGTCAAATAAATTTTTCTTTGCCATAGCCGTATCCTCCAAAATGAATAATTAGTTTAATTGCTTACAATATTATTATACATTTTTCAATCTTCGAGAGAGTAGAGATTACTGGCCTTTTGACTTTGTGTGATATATTTCCCCGCTTATATAAATGGGGGTTTCTCGCTCAATGTACGATATTCACGATAATAACAAAGCATGATTATCAATTTATACAAAACACTCAATTTTGGCGGTTTTCACCTTTTTCATGGTCTTTTTGATGCTGTTCATTCAATATTTCCAGCATTTTTTCAAATATTGCTTTTTTAACACCAAAAAGTTCCTGATATTCTTTTTCTTTGAGTTGTTTGATTCTTTCTGTATTATTCATTTTATCACCAACTCAAATATAATACTTTTAATTATTTTTGACAAGGTTATCGAACAGGTCTAATATTTTATTTCAGTTACTGAACAAAAGAGGAAGTCCTTTGTACATATATTTGCAAGAATTATACATAGAGTGAAAATCTCCTTCTGAACGATATAAAATCAAATTGCCCGACGAAAAGTCTGTATCGGATAACTTAAACAAATCCGTATATTTTTTGAGTGAATCAACCATTGAAATCATAGGTATGCCGTATTCGTCATTTGTGCCTGTTGCGGCAAAAATATAATAATCTGATGATGTATAGCCTGAATCTTTTATATTTTGTGCAATAAATTCAGCGGTATCGTCAGCAGACATATCTCTCGATTTTATGTTTATATATGAATGACACAGCGGCATATAATATTTGAAATAATCTGTATCTGACAAAAATACATTCCACGCAACCTGACCGCCCATAGAAAATCCGCCAAATGCTCTGTGACTGCGTGAGGCTTTGAGTCCCTCATCAGAAAAATCATCAGTATATGTGTTATATTTTTGTTCTACTGCCGGAATAATATCTTCAATAAGTTCCTCGTCAAAATAATCGGTTTTTGCGACATAATCTTCTTCATCACCACAGCGTAATGTCGGCATTACTATTATAAGTGGCTCTAATTCTTTGTCAGCAATCATTTCATCAATTTTTATTTTGAAATCCGACGGTGAGGACGGTGTTCCGAGGTATGAGCTTTCTGTTCCTTCCGTGCCGTGCATAAAGTACAAAACATTATATTTTACGGATTTATCTGACGAATCATATCCACGTGGAAGATACACTTCTGCCTGTTTGGTTATTTCTTTATCATTATTTTCAATATCTCTCGTTTTGTAGGAAACAACTTCAACAGTGCTACTGTTTATATGCTGAATATCCGAAGTATTACTTATGTCTGTATTTTGAATATCGGAAATATTACTGCTTTCCGTATTTATATCAGTATTTGAATTACAACCTGAGAGTAACAATGCAGTCATAAGCAAAAAAACAACTGTAAATTTGTTTAATGTATTTCTTTTGAACATAGACATCTCTTTTCTTAAATATTTAAAATACGGTGATTGTCAAAGTAAATTTTGCAATCACCGCACAATAATTCGGTTATTTATATTTTATATCTGCCTTTGAAACTTCACTTTTACCAAGAATATACATACTGTCTGAATTGATAAAGCATATTTTTCTTGTATCGGACGGCACTTCACTTGTGGAAATTATTTTTCCGCTATTGTCATAAATTTTTATGCCTGACGGTGTAAGAACAGCAATTTTATCATCACAATAATCAAGCGAAAGAACCTTTGTACCGGTATTTAAATTAAAATCAATATTTCCGTCAGGATTTATTCTTGAAACGTTACACTCTCTGCCGTCAGGATTTGTTGACAGCGAAAGAAGAAGTCCGGAACTTCTGTCAAGAGTGTATGAAGTAAGCGTTTGTTTGTTATAGCTTATATCGGATTTTTTACTGTCATTGATATTTATATAATAAGCGGCATTTTCACCGACAGCAATAGCATTGCCGTTGTCAAGATAACATATTTCATAAATATAGGTATTGTCTATCTCGTATTTCTGCAAGTAACTGTTCTGGCTGAAATCAAGAACATAGATAACAGAAATAAATCCTCCGTTCTTGGCTGAAACACCTGAAACAACAGCACGACTTCCGTCTTTATTAAGTGAAATATTGTTTACATAATAATCGGCAAAAGAATATGTGTATTTTTCAAGATTGTCACTGCGGTAAACGGTCAGCTTTGCAAGGTAATCATCACCCTGTGTGAGAATTGCATAAACACCCTTTGAACATATATCGGCTGAAAATATATTTTTGTCGGCTGAGGCGGAATAAATCGTATTTTTTTTATCAATTATTTTGTAGCCTGTTGCACCTATATTATAAATAATTGAATAACCTGATGTGGTTTTCAGAGTAGGATTTGCAAAAGCGTGCTGATTGTTCTGATATTCTCCCCCGTTTGAATTAAGAACAACAACCGATGTATCACTGCAATATACAGGCACTCCGTCCATTAAATCAAAATTATTTGTGTTTATGTTTGTGCCGGATAAATTAACGGGATAACCGTTGCCCTCGGATTTTCCGAGAAGGTCATACTGAAACCAGTGTGATATGTTTTCGGGAGTGAGATATTCAATGTTCATAACCGCAAGCAGTGCAACAACTGCAAGAAAAAGTATAAGAAAAACCTTTAAAAATTTTTTTGTGAGATTTTTCGGTACAGGCTCGGTGTCTTCATAGTCTTGTATCGGAACATCTTCATAACTCATATATTTACGATTAACAGCCTTTTTATCATTATGCTGATAACGACCCTTTTTTCTTTTCATTCGTAATTTAAGTCCTTTCCGAAAATTTCAGATTTTTCAATATCTGACCTTATTCAGATAAAGTCCCTGCGGCGATGCCGTAGGTCCCGCTTTTGAACGGTCAAGTGCGTTTATAATTGACGGTATCTGTTCAGGCTTTATTTTTCCCTGTGCAACACGAAGAAGTGTACCGACAATTATCCTGACCATATTATATAAAAATCCGTCAGCCTCTATCGTAAAAATAACCATATCTCCGTCACGCTTTAATGATATATTGCTGACAGTGCGTGTGAAATCGCCTTTTTCACGGTTATCAAGCGTACAGAATGATGTAAAATCGTGACTTCCGAGAAAATGCTTTGCCGCCTCATTGAGTAAATCAACATCAAGTTTATACCAGTAATGAAGTGCATAGCCGTCAAGAAAAGGGTTTCTTATTTCGCTGTTCCAGATTTTATAAATATATTCTTTACCTTTGCAATTATATCGTGCGTGAAAATTTTCATCAACTTCCTGTGCGTCAGTTACCGCAACACTCAGCGGCAAATATCGGTTAAGTGCCGCAACAAGTCTTTTGCAAGGAATGGTATGATTTGTATGAAAATTAACGCAATACATATTTGCGTGTACACCCGAATCAGTACGGCTACAACCTTTTATATCGGTATTTTCGCCGATAACCTTAAACAGTGCGTTCTGAAATACTTCCTGAACGGTCAGTGCGTTATCCTGTATCTGCCAGCCGTGAAAATGACTTCCGTCATACATCATTGTTACAAGTATGTTTCTCATTTAATAAAATTCCTTTACTTTACCGTTGCCGGAAAATATATGTTACAAAGTATTACTCCCGCAAAAATTACAACAGAAAAAATAAGTGCAAACAAATCCAGCTTTGTATAGTGAAGTACTCTCATTCTTGTTCGTCCGTTTCCTCCGTTGTAACAGCGGCACTCCATAGCCATTGCAAGATCGTTTGCACGTCTGAATGACGACACGAAAAGCGGAATAAGAATAGGAATAAGTGCTTTTATACGCTGAAAAATATTTCCGCTTTCCATATCCGCTCCCCTTGCTTTCTGAGCGTTCATTATCTTGTCGGTTTCTTCAAGAAGTGTGGGAATAAAACGCATTGCAATAGTCATCATCATTGCTATTTCGTGTGTTTTTATGTGAAGATATGAAAGCGGTTTCATCAATCTTTCAAGAGCGTCCGTAAGGTCAGTCGGTGATGTTGTAAATGTAAGAACTGAACTTATCATTACAAGAGTTGCAATTCTTATTGTGATAAAAATTGCATTGTTAATTCCACCCTCGGTTATTTTCAGAAATCCCCATTCAAACAAAACCTGTCCCGAACCGTAAAACAAATTGAGTATTCCCGTAAACACTACAACAAAAAGTATAACTTTCATACTTTTGAGATAGAGTTTAAAGCTGATTTTTGTCGATAGAATAATAAAAAGTGACGAAAGTGCGATAAGCAAAAGGGAAATATAATTCTGACATACAAAAATGAAAATTATATATGCAAGCAAAAGAACAATTTTTGAACGGGCATCAAGTCGGTGAATGAATGATTTTCCCGGCATAAACTGTCCGAGTGTTATATCTCTTACCATTTTTCCCCTCCTTTTAATTTGAACCGAGATATTTTACTATCTCATTAAAACCCTGTTCAACGGTAAGAACCGTTGAATCTACATTTATTCCATTCTGACGCAAAAGCATCATTATTTTTGTTATCTGCGGAACACGAAGTCCCATTTTTTCAAGTTCACTGCCCTTTGAAAAAACGTTTTCGGTAGTGTCAAGCATAACTTTGTGTCCGTGGTTCATAACGAGTATTCTGTCGGCTATTCTTGCAATATCCTCCATACTGTGAGATACAAGAAGAATTGTGTTTTTTCTTATGTTGTGGTATTCCTGTATCTGTGAAAGAAGAACATCACGTCCGAGCGGGTCAAGACCAGCCGTTGGTTCATCAAGAATAAGAACATCAGGGTCCATTGCGATAACTCCGGCAATGGCGGCACGGCGTTTTTCGCCGCCTGAAAGTTCAAACGGTGATTTCTGTAAAAGTTCCTCTTTCAAACCAACAAATTCGGCTGATGTATGAACACGCTCGTCTATTTCTTCATCTGAAAGTCCCATATTTTTTGGACCAAAAGAAATATCCTTATATACGGTTTCTTCAAAAAGCTGATATTCGGGATATTGAAAGACCATACCGACTTTAAAACGTACATTACGGATTTTTTTTGGATTTTCCCATATATCCTTACCGTCAAGGTAAATTTTTCCCTCGGTTGGCTTTAAAAGTCCGTTTAACAGCTGTACAAGTGTGGATTTTCCCGAACCTGTATGACCGATAATTCCGACAAATTCACCGTGTTCAATCTCAATATTGACATCTGACAGGGCGACTTTTTCAAAAGATGTTTCTGCACCATATACAAATTTCAGATTTTCGGTTTTTATTACCGACAAAACAATCACTCCCCGACAGAATTTGTTTTCATTATTTTTAAGAGTGCCTGTACACATTCTTCTTCGTTAAGGACGCAATCAGGCACTTCAAATCCGCAACCTTTCAGCTTATATATAAGTTCGGTTGCCTGTGGAACGTCAAGACGGTGCTTTTTTAAAAGTTCAACCTGAGAAAAAACTTCTCTCGGTGTTCCCTCAGTCAGCACTTTGCCCGAATCCATCATAATAACTCTGTCAGCCATAACCGCCTCTTCCATATAATGAGTGATAAGAATAATTGTTATGCCGTATTCTTTGTTCAGCTTTGTAATGGTAGAAATAACTTCTTCTCGACCCTGTGGGTCAAGCATAGCGGTAGGTTCATCAAGCACGATACATTCAGGTTCCATAGCGATAATTCCGGCAATGGCAACACGCTGTTTTTGTCCGCCGGATAATTTATCGGGCGAATGTCTGCGGTAATCATACATATCAACGGCTTTAAGTGAATTGTCAACACGCTGTCTTATTTCAGCAGGCGGTATTCCTAAATTTTCACAGCCGAAAGCGACATCTTCTTCGACAATTCCGGCAACAATCTGATTATCGGGATTTTGAAGTACAAGACCGACTTTTTTTCTTATATCAAAAATATGCTCATCATCTTTTGTATTCATACCGTCAACTATTACATTTCCAGTTGTGGGAAGATAGATTGAATTAAAATGCTTTGCAAGTGTGGATTTGCCTGAACCGTTATGACCTACAATAGCGACAAATTCACCCTTGCTTATATTCATACTGATACCGTTGAGTGCGAATTTGCTGTTTTCTTCGTCTGTATCATATTGAAAATATACATCGTTTACCTGTATAAAATTATTCATCAAAAAGCTCCGATTTCATAAAAAATTCTTTATGACTGCCATATTGCCGTACTTCCACAAGGCAGTGTAAGACCGCTCTCGGTTACGTGCAGACCTATTTCCGAACTTGAAACATTACCGCCGAAACGGTTTTTCAGCATTACTCCTAAAAGATACTCCATTACCGACGGAGAAAGACCTGTTGTGTATGAATTGAGAATAAAGAACAACGGATTGTCCGACAAAATAGGCACACAAAGCTGAACAAGCGAGAAAAGCTGTTCTTCAAGTTTCCAGACTTCTCCTCCTGGCCCTCTGCCGTAGGACGGAGGATCCATTATAATTCCGTCGTATTTGTTTCCACGTCGTTGTTCTCTCTGCACAAATTTAACACAATCATCAACAAGCCAACGTACCGGCTTGTCTGAAAGTCCACTGAGTGCGGCATTTTCCTTTGCACACTGCACCATTCCTTTTGACGCATCAACGTGACATACTGTCGCACCGGCATTAAGACAGGCAAGAGTAGCCGCACCTGTATAGGCAAACATATTCAGAATTTTTATTGGGCGGTTTGCGTTTCTGATTTTTTCTGCCGCAAAATCCCAGTTTACTGCCTGTTCAGGAAAAACACCTGTATGCTTGAATCCCATAGGTTTTATGTTGAAAGTAAGGTCACGGTAGCTTATCTGCCACTGTGACGGAACTTTTTTGTAATTATGCCACGCACCGCCGCCTGTTGATGAACGACTGTAACGTGCGTGTGCCTGTTTCCACAGAGGATTTTTGCGTTCGGTTTTCCAGATTATCTGAGGGTCGGGACGAATAAGAATAATATCCCCCCAACGTTCAAGACGTTCACCGTCTGAACAATCAATAAGTTCATAATCTTTCCATTGTGCTTCACGCATAATATTCCTCCGTTTCATCTGAAACAATCAAAATTTCAGATTAAATAATTTAATTGCATTCCTGTACATTATGTTATTGTAGTTTTTTTCGCCGATTATACCTTTAAGGTCATTGAAATATGCCGGATATATTGATATATCACCCTTAGGGTTATTGTGATAGGTATCAAGACCATCTATTGGATTATCACTGCCGAACAATATCTTTTCACTGCCAAATTTATTTACTGCATCAATTATATGTTCCATAGGAACCCACGTTGTATCGCCGTAAAGATTGTCGGCTTTTCCGAGAAGTTCAATGCTTTCCTTGTTATCCGTTCCCAAACCTAAATGAACCATAACAAAGTTTATGTTCGGGTGCTTGATTGCGGCATTATATACATGAATTGAATTTGCCTCCTCGCAACCGCCTGTATGTGCGGCAACAGGAAGATTATATTTTTCGGCAAGCTGTAAATACGGTTCAAGTTTCGGATCGTCAAGTGCGGTTTTTGAATGATACGGGTGAACCTTAATTCCGTGAATAACATCAAGGTTATCTTTTATCATATTTTCCAGTTTGTCGTCAACTTTTTCAAAAGCCGGCTTTATCCAGTGAAAAACACCTATTTTATCGGGATTTTCCCTTGCAAATTTCAGGCTTCTTTCGAGTGATTCTGTCTGACTTATCTGTTGTTCAGTTGGTATAATATTCAAATCACTATCATACTCTGCGGCTTGAATATTTGAAACCAATGAATAATCAATATTGTATTTTTTCATTGAGTCAAGAACCATTTGTTCAGGCATATCAAATCCAAGCATTTCTCCGATATGTACATGAGTATCAATTATCATAAAATTCACCTCTTAACTTCAAGATATAATTCCATACGACTTTAATGTTTCAATATTCACTTGTTTTCTTCTTTCGAGTTCTTCCATAGTCTTTGTATATAATTCCGGATTATCATAAACCCTGTCACGAGCTTGTGCTATTTCTTCAACTATTGACTTGTAATATTCTTTTCTGATTTGCTGATAATCTTTATCATTCGGATGATTGCCAAAACGTTTAAGCATTACTGATGATTGTTTTTCAAAAACATCTAAAAAATCATCATGATTATTGGTTTTAACTAACAAAAGGGAATCTTGATAAAATTGATCTGCATTTCTAAGTAAAGCAATATGCATATACTTACAATACCAAATATAGTCTTCTAAACTCAGAATTTTGTCCATATATGGAAAAGCTATGCTTTTTGTTTCTTCAAAAGTTTTTGCTAATGTATCACTAATACTTTGATCATCATAATAAAAAGCATATATATCATCAAATCTCTCATTCAGAGATTCATCTATATTTCTGAAATTCATAAGAGGATTTACCCAAATTGCAAGGCTATGTTTATCTAAACTTTTACTATATATAGTAAGAATACCTACATCAATCGTAAAAGCTTTTTTGCCTTTAATTAAAGAGTTCATATTATGAAATGTAATAAACTGAAAAATCTCATTGTTAATTAATTTTCCAAAGTATGGTAATCCTTTCAACTTTATAAACCCATAAGATTTTAACTGTTGCTTGTAATATTTATTAAATTCTGTTGATAATGCTGCCATACAAGCACCTCTTATTTATGCAAAAATCAAAGCAGTAATACTATGCAGAGCAAAATTACAATTCTGCTCTGCACAATAAACATATATTATTTTATATTATTTTTTTACTTCAAGGATTGCACCTCTGTTAGCAGATGTAACAAGAGAAGCATATCTTGCAAGATAACCTGTTGTAATCTTTGGCTCTCTCGGTTTCCATTCGGCACGACGTTTTGCCATTTCATCGTCGCTGATTTTTACATTGACTGAGTTGGCGTTGATGTCGATAGAAATAATGTCGCCGTCCTTAACGAAAGCAATAGGTCCGCCGACTGCCGCCTCAGGTGAAACATGACCGATAGCCGCACCTCTTGTTGCACCCGAAAAACGTCCATCAGTAATAAGTGCAACGGAATTTCCAAGACCTCTGCCCACGATTGCGGAAGTAGGATTGAGCATTTCACGCATACCTGGTCCGCCCTTTGGTCCTTCATAGCGGATAACAACAACATCACCGGCAACGATTTTACCACCATTGATTGCGGCAATAGCGTCCTCTTCACAGTCAAATACTTTTGCCGGTCCTTCGTGTTTCATCATTTCGGGAGCAACTGCCGAACGCTTTACAACACAGGTATCAGGGGCAAGGTTACCACGAAGAACTGCTATGCCGCCTGTCTGGCTGTACGGATTATCGATAGGACGGATAACGTCCGGATTTTTATTTACACAGTTTGCGATATTTTCGCCTACTGTTTTTCCTGTTACTGTAATGCAGTCAGTGTTGAGAAGATGTTTCTTGTTAAGTTCATTCATTACGGCATAAACACCGCCCGCCTCGTTAAGCTGCTCGATATAAGTATGACCCGCCGGAGCAAGATGACAAAGGTTAGGTGTTTTTGATGAAATTTCATTTGCAATATCAAGATTGATTTCAATTCCACATTCGTGAGCGATTGCCGGAAGATGTAACATACTGTTTGTACTGCAACCAAGTGCCATATCAACAGTAAGAGCGTTATAAAATGCTTTTTCTGTCATAATATCTCTCGGGCGGATATTTTTTCTGAGCATTTCCATAACTTGCATACCAGCGTGTTTTGCAAGTCTTATACGCTCGGAATATACTGCCGGAATTGTGCCGTTGCCCTGAAGTCCCATACCGAGAACCTCAGTAAGACAGTTCATTGAGTTAGCCGTGTACATACCCGAACACGAACCACAGGTAGGACAGGCTTTTTCCTGAAATTCATTAAATTCTTCTTCTGACATTTTGCCGGCGGTATAAGAGCCTACTGCCTCAAACATACTTGAAAGTGATGTTTTACAACCCTGTACCTTACCGGCAAGCATAGGGCCACCGCTGACAAATACGGTAGGAATGTTTAATCTTGCGGCAGCCATAAGGAGTCCCGGAACGTTCTTGTCACAGTTAGGAACCATTACAAGTGCGTCAAATGCGTGTGCGGTTGCCATACATTCGGTTGAATCACAAATCAAATCTCTTGTTACAAGAGAATATTTCATACCTTTGTGTCCCATAGCTATACCATCGCATACGGCTATTGCCGGGAAAACAACAGGTGTACCGCCAGCCATAGCTACACCTAATTTTACGGCCTCAACGATTTTATCAATATTCATATGACCCGGAACAATCTCGTTATATGAACTTACAATACCTACAAGAGGTTTTTCCATTTCTTCTTTTGTCATACCAAGAGCGTTGAACAATGACCTCTGAGGAGCTGTCTGAACACCCTTTTTTACAGAATCGCTATTCATAATTCAATAACCTGCCTTTTAAAAAATCACAATATATCTTTAATATTGTATTGTTTGTTTTAATTTTGACAAGTAATATTATAAGTTTTTATGCTTATAATGTCAATGTACTTTTTCAAAAAAGTAAAACCTGTATGTCTTTTATATTGCATAGTCATAAACGAAAAAAGACAGTGCAAAAAGCATTTCTGCCGTTCACACTGTCTTTGAATTATAAATTATTTTGTTCTGCCTATATCTTTACGGTAATGTACACCATCAAATGAGATTTTTTCAACGGCTGAATATGCCTTTTCAAGTGCCTCGTCAAGTGTTTTTCCGCTTGCCGTTACACCGAGTACACGACCGCCGTTTGTATAGAATTTTCCGTCGGTATATTTTGTACCAGCGTGATATACGGTTGCACCGCTTACCTGTCCGTTTTCGTCAAGTCCTGTAATTTCAAGACCTTTTTTGTATGCCTGAGGATAACCACCTGATGCCATAACAACACAGGCTGTTGCCTCGTCACTCCACTCTATATCAAGTTTATTAAGAGTTCCGTCAATAACGGCATTTATTATGTCAACAAAGTCCGTTTTAAGTCTTGGAAGTACAACCTGTGTTTCAGGGTCGCCAAATCTTGCATTGTATTCGATAACCTTAGGACCGTCAGGTGTAATCATAAGTCCGAAATACAAACAGCCTTTGAATGTACGATTTTCGCTGTTCATTGCGGCTACTGTTGGTTCAAAGATTGTTTTGCGACAGATTTCGGCAATTTCAGGTGTATAGTACGGATTAGGACTTATTGTACCCATTCCGCCTGTGTTAAGTCCCTCGTCATTGTCATAGGCACGTTTATGGTCTTTTGATGAAACCATTGGTTTGAGTGTCTTACCGTCTGTGAACGCAAGAACAGAAACCTCAGGACCTGTAAGAAATTCCTCAACAACAACATTGTTGCCCGAATCGCCGAATTTCTTGTCTTCCATAATTTCCTTTACTGCGTCCTGTGCCTCATCGTGATTTTGTGCTATAATTACGCCTTTGCCGAGTGCAAGTCCGTCAGCCTTGATAACAACGGGATATTTTCCCTGTGCCTCTATATAATCCATTACTTTGTGTGGGTCGTTGAACACCTCATAAGAGGCTGTCGGAATATTATACTTTTTCATAAGATTTTTTGAAAAAACCTTACTGCTTTCGATTATTGCCGCATTTGCACAAGGTCCGAATGCTCTTATTCCGTTTTCTGTAAGTGTGTCAACCATTCCCGCTGCAAGAGGGTCATCAGGTGCTACAAAAACAAGGTCAATTTTGTTATTTTTTGAAAACTCAACCATTTTTTCCTTGTCCATTGCGTTTATGTCAACACATTCAGCGTCACGGGAAATTCCGCCGTTGCCCGGTGCTGCATATATTTTGTCAACCTTAGGACTTTCTTTGAGTTTTCTTATTATAGCGTGTTCACGTCCGCCGCTTCCGACTACAAGTATTTTCATATCCTATATGCCTCCGTATCAGTGATGGAAAAGGCGAATGCCTGTAAATGCCATAGTCATATTGTATTTATTGCAAGTGTCAATTACGTTGTCGTCACGGATTGAACCGCCCGGCTGTGCTATATATTGAACACCACTTCTCTTTGCACGCTCAATGTTATCGCCAAACGGGAAGAATGCGTCTGAACCGAGTGAAACACCGCTGAATGTTGAAAGCCATTGTTTCTTTTCTTCTCTTGTGAGCGGTTCAGGCTTTCTTGTGAAGAACTGTTCCCATACACCGTCAGCAAGAACGTCCTCATAATCATCTGAAATATATACATCAATGGTGTTATCTCTGTCAGGACGGCGAATGTCATCTTTGAACGGAAGTGAAAGAACTTTCGGACACTGGCGGAGATACCATATATCAGCCTTGTTTCCGGCAAGACGTGTGCAGTGGATTCTTGACTGCTGACCGGCACCTACACCGATTGCCTGTCCATCTTTTGCATAGCATACTGAGTTTGACTGTGTGTATTTAAGTGTGATAAGTGAAATAATAAGGTCACGCTTTGCGGATTCGGGAAGGTCTTTGTTTTCGGTTACAATGTTTTTGAGCATTTCAGCGTCAATTTTAAGGTTGTTTCTGCCCTGTTCAAATGTTATGCCGTAAACCTGTTTATGCTCGATTTCAGCCGGAACATAAGACGGGTCTATCTGAACGATATTGTATGTTCCTCTGCGTTTTGATTTAAGAATTTCAAGAGCCTCGTCCGTATAACCCGGGGCAATTATGCCGTCAGATACTTCTCTTTTGAGAAGAAGTGCGGTCTGCTTGTCACATATATCTGAAAGTGCTGCCCAGTCGCCGTATGATGACATTCTGTCTGCACCTCTTGCTTTTGCATAAGCACTTGCTATCGGTGAAAGTTCAAGGTCGTCAACAAAATAAATCTTTTTGAGTGTATCGGAAAGTTCTGTTGCAACTGCTGCACCAGCAGGACTTACGTGCTTGAATGACGCTGCTGCCGGAAGTCCTGTTGCCGCTTTCAGCTCGCTTACAAGCTGCCAGCTGTTGAAAGCGTCAAGGAAATTTATATATCCGGGTTTGCCGTTAAGCACTTTTATAGGAAGTTCTGAACCGTCCTGCATATAAATTTTTGACGGTTTCTGGTTAGGGTTACAGCCATATTTAAGTTCAAGTTCGTTTGACATATTTTCTATCTCCCTTATTTATTCTTGTTTACTATTCTTGACTCGATTGCACCTGTTTCAAGATTGATAAATCTTGTAAAGAGTGAAACTTTGTTGTCGGCATTGAGTGACTCCCATACATCAGAAGTAAATTTATCAATATCGCCGTCAATGCTTACAAGCTCGGGTTCTCCGCTGAATGACGGAATAGGATTTCCGTCACATTTATATGTGTGGATAAAATGTCCCTCACCGTCTATCGGCTGTGCATATTCATAGAAAAAGCGGAGTACGGAATTTTCTCTGCCACAGTTGCTTTTGAGTATTGAGAGCTTATATGAAAAATCATTGTCGTGGCACTCAACAATACCTGAAATTCTCGGTGTGAAGTTCGGTGAATCAGGTTCAAAGGTTCTTGTGCGGAGTGCGTCTTCAAAGGTTTTTCCGTCAAGAATAAAATCTCTTATTGTATCTGTCTGGTCGCCGTTTGTAACAACGGTTGTTTTGCCTATTGCACGAACAGGTGCATAAATGATGAGTGACGGGTCAACAAGTTTTGACGGGTCAAAAGCCTGTGTTTTGAGGTCGTCGCCCTCTGCAACGAATACTCTGTTACGGCTGTTTTCACTTCTGCCCATAATGAAATATCCGATTACAGCGTTTTTTCCATCAGCACTTTTGCCGATTATAATACCTCTGCCTGGATATGTGGTTGAAGAAATTTCTGATTTTAAATCTTTCATTTTCTTGTTCCTTTCAAATTATTTTTGATACACCTTGTTATCTTTTACTTCGAGTTTGTCTTCACAGAAAAGCGATACTGCCTGTGGAAGTATCTCCCATTCTGCCTCTTGCATAACACGCTTTTGAAGTGTTTCGGGGGTATCGTCGTCGTGAACCTGTACAGCTTTTTGAAGAATAATAGGTCCTCCGTCACAAACCTCAGTTACAAAATGTACTGTTGCACCAGTGACCTTTACACCCTTTTTGAGAGCCTCCTCGTGAACGTGAAGTCCGTAGTAGCCCTTTCCGCAGAATGACGGTATAAGTGCCGGGTGTACATTTATCATTTTATAAGGCATTGCCTTTACAACCAGTTCGTCAAGAATAATCATAAAGCCAGCATAAACAACAAGGTCTGCCTTTTCTTCCTGTAATGCTTTGAGAATATCCTTGCTGTATTCAACAGAATCCGCATAATCCTTGCGTACAAGAACACGTGTTTTTATGTTATGCTTTTTTGCTCTTTCGAGTGCATAGGCATCAGCTTTTGATGAAATTACACAGGTGATTTTTCCGTTTTTAATTTTTCCGCTTTCCTGTGCGTCAATCAAAGCCTGTAAATTTGTTCCGCCGCCGGAAACAAGCACAACTATATTTTTCATTTACAGAAACATTCCTTTCGGTAACTGCAATAACAGTATATTATTCAATGATTACGCCCTCATCACTGTCAACCAGTTCACCGAGAACATACGCATCTTCACCTGTTGCCTTGATTGCGGCAATAGCCTTGTCAACATCGTTTTTATCTACAACAACAGTCATACCGACACCCATATTGAATGTATTGAACATATCACGTTCAGGAATATTTCCTGTTTTTGCGATAACATCAAATATCGGAAGCACCTGTACATCTTTGCGTTGAATTTTTGCGGAAATTCCGTCAGGAAGTGAACGTGGGATATTTTCGTAAAATCCGCCGCCTGTGATATGGGAAATAGACTTAACATTCACAGCGTCAAGAAGTGACATTATTGCCTTAACATAAATTCTTGTCGGTGTGAGAAGTGTTTCGCCGAGTGTTGCACCGAGTTCATCATAGTATTTTGAAATATTCTTTTCGTTTACATCAAATACTTTTCTTACAAGTGAAAAACCGTTTGAATGAACACCGCTTGACTTAATGCCAATCATTATATCTCCGGCTTTCTGTGTATCGGGTTGAAGAATTTTGCTTTTGTCAACAACACCTACCGAAAAACCGGCAAGGTCATATTCATTTTCGGGCATAAGTCCCGGGTGTTCGGCTGTTTCGCCGCCAATTAAGGCACATTCACTCTGCACACAGCCCTCTGCAACACCCGAAACGATTTTTGCGACTTTTTCAGGATAGTTTTTGCCGATTGCAATATAATCAAGGAAAAACTGTGGCTTTGCACCGCAACAGATAATGTCATTTACACACATCGCAACGCAGTCGATACCTACCGTGTCGTGCTTATCCATAAGGAATGCAATTTTTATCTTTGTACCAACACCGTCTGTACCCGATACAAGAACAGGCTTTTCAATACCTGTCATATCAAGTTCAAAAAGACCGCCGAAACCTCCGATTCCCGCAAGAACACCTTTGGTCATTGTTCTTGCAACGTGGGATTTCATAAGTTCAACTGCCCTGTACCCTGCCGTTACATCAACACCCGCTGCTTTGTAGCTGTCACTGAAACTTTTCATTTTTTACCTCCGATAATTCGGTGAAACACTGTTCCGCCGATTGTTTTTATTTTTGCGGCAAAATCTGCCGGATAAAATTTTATTGAATTTTCTGAGAGTATTTGTCTTCTCTTGATGTGTATGAAACATCAAGCGGATATTTTCCTGTGAAGCAAGCGTCACAAAAATCAAGATTACATTCCTTTGCAATTTCTTTCAGGCTGTCAGCTGAGAGAAAACCGAGTGAATCAGCACCTATTGCCTTGCATATTTCATCAGTTGTCATAGTTGCGGCAATGAGATTTTCCTTTGCCGTTGTGTCGCTGTTAAGATAACACGGATTTTTAAAAGGCGGTGACGCAATACGCATATGAACTTCCTTTGCTCCCGCCTGTCTTAACAGGTCAACAATATGCTTACTTGTATTGCCTTTAAGAATTGAATCGTCTATTACAATGACACGCTTGCCCTCAACGTTTGATTTGAGTGCATTAAGCTTTATACGCATAAGATATTCGGAATTTTTCTTACGGTTATTGAACGCTCTGCCGATATATTTATTTTTTATAAGTCCTGTTCCGAACTGTATGCCCGATTCCATAGAATAGCCTATTGCGGAGTCAATTCCGCAGTCGGGAACTCCGCATACCAAATCAGCGTCAACAGGACATTGCTGTGCAAGAAGTCTGCCGGCACGCTGACGGGATTCAATTACGGAAACTCCGTCAATAACGCTGTCGGGACGTGAAAAATAGATATACTCAAAAATACATAGTGCGGTTTTTTGTCCGCAGTTTTCGGTATAGCTGTGCATACCGTCCTCGTCAATTACTATCATTTCTCCCGGCATTACATCACGGATAAATTCTCCGCCAAGACTGTCAAAAACACAGGATTCGGAAGTAATAATATAGCTGTTGCCGAGTTTTCCCACACAAAGCGGACGGATACCCATAGGGTCACGAACACCTATAAGTTTGCTCGGTGACATCATAACTATTGCATAAGCACCTTTCAGACGCTTTACGGCATTTTGTACGGATTCCTCAATACTTACCGCCTGTATTCTTTCACTTGCAATCATATATGCTACAATTTCGGTATCGCCGTTTGACTGAAAAATTGCCGCTCCCTGATTGAGATATTCACGCAATTCGGGATAATTAGACAATGCTCCGTTCATACAGAGTGCAAGCTGTCCTTTGATATAACGCATAACAAGCGGTGCAAGGTTCTCACGCTCAACCGTCACACTGGACGAATACTTTACATGTCCGAGTGCAATATTTCCGTTTCCGAGTCTTGCAAGCTCGGATTCAGGAAGTGCCTCGGGTATCATTCCGAAATCCTTGTAATGTATCATTGTGCCGTCATTATTTACGGCTATTCCCGCACCAACCTGTCCTCTGTGTTGGAGTGCATAAAGTGCAAGATAGGTTTCGTCAACAATGTTTATATCATTATCGTTTTTGTATATTCCAAAAACTCCACATTCATCGTGTAACTTGTCAGACATTAAAATATGCTCCTCTTATTTAATAAGTTCCTGTACTTTTTGCTGTATCAGTTCGTCTTTCTTTGCAACACCGTTTTTCATACTGATTTTTTCTTCTTCAAGTTTATGAGCAAGAAATTCATCAGAAAGTGCAAGTATCTGTACAGCAAGAATTGCGGCATTATCTGCTCCGTCTATTGCAACAGTTGCAACAGGAATACCCTTTGGCATCTGAACGGTTGCAAGAAGTGCGTCAAGTCCGTCAAGCGTTGACGACTTAATCGGAATACCTATTACAGGAATAGTAGTATGTGCGGCAAGAACTCCGGCAAGATGTGCTGCCTTTCCGGCTGCGGCAATAATTACACCAAAACCGTTGTTTCGTGCATTTGACGCAAATTCCGCTGCTGCCTCAGGTGTTCTGTGTGCCGACATTACGTGAACCTCATAAGGAACGGCATAAGCTGCAAGTGTTTTTATTGCACCTGAAACAACAGGAAAATCACTGTCACTGCCCATAATGATTGCTACTTTTTTCTGTTCAGACATAATATAAATACTCCCTTTCAGATATAATTATTTAAAAATCTGATATTGATTATTTCAGAATAAGTACTGAAATCTGAATAACCGTATTTAAGTTATGATTATCAAATTCAATATCTATTCCGAATGTTCTTTTTTAATTTTATATTATATTCATTAAAAAAGCAAGGCTGAGAAGTAAAATACTCAGCCTTGCCTGAAATTATTTTTTGTTTTTGGATTTATGAATAGTCAAACGGACTTTTTTGCTGTGGCTGCTGCATATTGTTCTGCGGACGTGGAATATTCTGAATATTCTGTTTTGCCTGTGCTCTTAATGCTTCTTTTGCATTTACCGTATCAGACACATTTGGAATAGTCGGTGCTGTTCCGATAGTGGCTGACGCTGACTGATTCGGCTTTGGTGATTTGTCCATTTCGCCGTCAACAACCAGTTCTTTGAGTGATGTTGCAAGACCAGCCATTGACTGAATTTCCGACGGAATAATAATCTTTGTTGCTCTGCCGTCTGCAACCTTTGTAAAGGTTTCAAGACTTTTAAGTGCAATTACTCTGTCGTTAGGAGAAGCCTCATTAAGCATTCTCAAACTGTCTGCATAAGCCTTCTGTACTGCAAGAATAGCCTCAGCTTCACCCTGTGCCTCACGGATTTTTGTTTCCTTGACTGCATCTGCCCTGAGGATTGCGGCTTCCTTGTGACCTTCGGCAACAAGAATCTGACTGGTCTTTTCGCCCTCTGCGTCAAGTATTCTTGCACGGCGTTCACGCTCGGCTTTCATCTGTTTTTCCATGGCAACCTGAATTTCACGAGGCGGAAGAATGTTTTTAAGCTCAACACGCTTTACTTTTATGCCCCATGCGTCAGTTGCCTCGTCAAGAATAACACGGATTCTTTCGTTGATTTTATCTCTTGATGTAAGTGTATTATCGAGTTCAAGTTCACCGATAATATTACGGAGTGTTGTGGCACAAAGATTTTCGATTGCCATTACAGGATTTTCAACACCGTAAGTATAGAGCTTAGGGTCTGTTATCTGGAAATATACAACCGTATCAATCTGCATTGATACGTTATCTCTTGTAATAACCTGCTGTGGCTGGAAATCCACAACCTGCTCTTTGAGTGATACCTGTTTTGCAACACGATCCATAAAAGGAACCTTTACATGAATACCTGTACTCCATATTTTGAAAAATGCTCCGAAACGCTCGATTACATAGGCATTTGCCTGAGGAACAACTTTAATATTCGCTACGATAATAAGGATTGCTATAATTCCGATAACTATTAGTGCAATTACACCCGGTTCCATAATAAAAGACCTCTTTTCAATTTTTTGATTTTTAGGACACTGAAATTATTTTGCGTTTGCCGTCTGCTGAGTCGGTGAAACAATAAGCTTGACACCCTCGATACTCTCCACAGAAATTTCTGTTCCGAGCGGAAGAAGTGTTCTGTCCCCGGTTATTGCTGACCATTCGCAGTTATCAACCCTGACCTGAAAAAGTCCCTCGTCTGAGTTAATGATTTTGGTAACTTTCCCCTTTTTCCCGATATACATATCGGCATTTGTCGGAGTTTTCTTGAATTGTCTGAGCTTTTTAACCAACGGAATTGTCAGCACAAGCAAGAGGATTGTGACGACGAAGAATACCACAATCTGTACGGTTTTATCCAATCCGCACAAGTCACAAATCAATGCTGCCAATCCGCCGAATACCGCCCAGATTGAAACCAACTGAAACTGAGTAATACCTTCAACAAGGCAGGCAAGCACTATAACCGTCAACCATACCGCTAACATAAAGTCACCTCCGATTTATGTTATTATTGTGCTCAGGCTTATATGTATATTATCATATTTTCCGTCAAAAATCAATTATCTGCCGCCGATTTTACAGTTTATACATTTATGGCAGTATAATAATGCTTAAACCATCAGCCCGACATTACATATATATATATCTGCTGATAATTTACAGATTTTTGATGTAAAAAACGCTTGATTTTCCGCAAATCTGACTTTTTGTGCATTTTCACATAATCTGGAAAATTGTAAAAATGTTTTTATATTATTTTGTTCATAATTTATTCATAAATTATCTGTGCTTTCGTTTTTTAGAGCTGTTTTTATTATTTTCAGATGATGCTTTCAGCATACTGTCATATTTTTCAAAGGATATGCCATATTTACTTTCAGCGGCTGTAAGAGGTCTTGATGATTTTTTGCGGTTTGATGATGTCTGATTTTTTTGTGAATTTCCGTCGTGGCTATTTCGTGGTTTTATAAGGCATTTTTTATCAAAGCCTATGAGGTCTGTTCTGTGTGCAAGTTCAAGTGCCTCGTGAACAAGGTCATAGTTTTTTTGATTTTTGTATTGTATCAAGGCTCTCTGCATTGCCTTTTCGTGCGGATTGTGTGCAACATATACCTTTTCCATTGTACGTGGGTCAACACCCGTATAATACATACAGGTTGAAATTGTTGACGGTGTCGGATAAAAATCCTGAACCTGTTCGGGCATATAGCCAAGGTCACGGAGATATTCGGCAAGCTCTATCGCCTCTTTAAGTGTTGAACCGGGGTGTGACGACATAAGATAAGGTACAAGGTACTGCGGTTTTCCGAGTTCCTTGTTGATTTCTTTGTACTTTTTGCAAAAACTGCGGTAAACACTGTTTTCGGGCTTGCCCATTTTTGTAAGTACTGCGTCGGAAATATGTTCGGGGGCAACCTTTAACTGTCCACTGATGTGATACTGGCACATTTCCTTAAAAAATGTATCGTCTTTATCCGCCATAATATAGTCAAATCTGATACCCGAACGGATAAACACCTTTTTAACGCCCGGTAATGCCCTGAGTTCCCTTAAAAGTTCAAGGTAGTCGCTGTGGTCAACAGTAAGGTTTTTACAGGGTTTCGGGAAAAGACACTGTCTGTTTGTACATACGCCTTTTGTAAGCTGTTTCTGACAGGACGGGTGTCGGAAATTTGCGGTAGGCCCTCCTACATCGTGAATATAGCCTTTAAAATCAGGGTCTTTGATGATTTCTTTTGCCTCGTTTATTATTGATTCGTGACTGCGTGTCTGAATAATTCTGCCCTGATGAAATGTCAATGCACAAAAACTGCAACCGCCAAAACAGCCACGATTGCTTATAAGACTGAATTTTATTTCTTTTATTGCGTCAACTCCGCCCTGTGATTCGTATGATGGGTGATAATTTCTCATATACGGCAAGGCATAAACTGCGTCCATTTCGTCTTGTGTCAATGGCTTTGACATAGGGTTCTGAACAACATATATGCCGTTTGTATAAGGTTCAACAAGACACTTGCCCGAAAATGCGTCCGTATTACAGTACTGAGTGTAAAAACTCCGTGCATAATTTAATTTATCGGCTTTCAAGTCGTCATAAGTCGGAAGTGCAATATAATCGTCATAAAGATTTTCAAGTGTTTTAGTTTTATAAACTGTGCCTTTGACAAAGGTTATTTCATTAACAGGTATTCCACTGTTTAATGCGTCGGCAATTTCAACCATTGAGTGTTCGCCCATTCCATAAGAAAGCAAATCCGCCTGTGAATCAAGTAAAACAGACCTTTTCAGTGTGTCCGACCAATAGTCATAGTGTGCCATACGGCGAAGGCTTGCCTCAATTCCGCCTATGATAATCGTTTTTGTTTTATATGTTTTTCGGATAAGATTTCCGTAAACTACCGTTGCATAATCAGGACGTTTTCCAATAACTCCTCCGGGAGTGAAAAAGTCCTTTGCTCTGCGTTTTTTTGAAACAGAATAATGGTTTACCATTGAATCCATATTGCCGGCTGACACCAGAAAAGCAAGTCTTGGTTCGCCGAAAATATTTATACTGTTGTCGTCTTTCCAGTCAGGCTGTGAGATTATTCCGACACGATAGCCGTGTGATTCAAGAAGTCGGCTTATTATTGCCGGGCCAAAAGACGGGTGGTCAACATAAGCGTCACCGATTACAAAAACAAAATCGACATAATCCCAGCCCCTTTTTTCCATATCCTCTTTACATATTGGCAAAAAATCTTTCATTATTAACTCTCCGATTTTATATATTTTATTACTCAAAAAAAATTCAGTCAGATATGAATGTATTATATCATATCTGACCGTATATTAAAACAGGTATTTTTTATTTGATTTAAACTATAAGTCCGTACTTTGTTTTTATGCGTTCAAGTTTTTGAAGTACAGGTTCTGCACCTATATAGAGAAATACTGCCGTTGACAAGCCGTGTATAATATCCATTGGAAGTCCCGACAGATAAAATGCAGCAAGCGTTGATGAATTTATTTCGGTATGCGATATTATGAGTGAGGCAGGATTCATTATTCCGCCGTATATAACCGTTGCGGAAATAAAGCCGAATAATGCAAAAGATATTCTGTTTTTCGGAATAAGTCCTTTACGGTAGATAATTCCCGACAAAAAACCGATAATGCCCATTGCGAACATTTGCCACGGTGTCCACGCACCCTGTCCGAAAAACATATTTGAAACAAGCATTGTAACTGCCCCGACTAAAAATCCTGACTCGCCGCCGAGTGCCGCTCCCGAAAGTATCACAAGTGCCGTAACCGGCTTGAACTGCGGCAGCATATAAAATACCGCTCTGCCCGAAATGCACAAGGCACAAAGTGACGCTATAAGAACAAGTTCCCGTGCCTGTATTCTGCGTTTTTCAAACACAAGAAAAAACGGCAGCATACATTCAAGCATTACAAGCAGTGATATAAAAAGATATTTTTGGTCATTGAAATAATATATGCCTATGAATATTGTAAGCGGAATGGCTGCAAATATCATAACTATGGCTGAAATTGTTCTTTTGGTGAGTTTATGATTTTTGCTGTTTTCTGGATTTATGCTGTGCGTTTTGTGTTTTATTCCGAGAGAAAAAACTATCATCATCAAAGAAAGAAAAACCATAGCATACGAAATAATTTTATTTTCGGAAAAATACGGAATTTCAAAAACATCAAGGCTTGCACCTGTCGAAAAAACAAAAAGTATAAACGAAATAAGAACACTTATTTTTCGCCACAGGGGTAATTTTTCTGAGTTTTTTTCTGAATTTTCAGTAATGTCTGTATCGGTTGTTCTGAGATTTTCATACAGTTTTTTTATATTGTCATCAAAATTGTTTTTGTCGCTATTTTCAATATTTTTATTGAGTGCATAAAGAACATCATTTACTGTAACGGCATTCGGAATTATACTGCGTGACATTCGGTTTGCTGATGTTGTATAAAATCTGTTGTCCGAGAAAAATGCACGGGGTGTATTTTCTGAAACAATACTGCCGTTAAAAAACATTGCACATCTGTCGGTGTATTCAGCACAAAATTCTATATCGTGACTGACCATTATTACGGATAAACCTTGTGAAACAAGCGTATGGATAATTTTTGCAAATTTTTGTTTGAATGATGTATCAAGACCTTTTGTGGCTTCGTCAAGCAAGAGTATTTTCGGATTTGTAAGCAAAACTTTTGCAAGTGCCGCCCTCTGCTGTTCACCGCCCGACAAATCAAACGGGTGTCGGTTTTTAAGATGTTCAAGTTCACATAAGGAAATAACGCTTTGTACTTTTTGATTTATGATTTCTTTGTTTATATGCGTTTCAGAAAAAATATCATACAAATCTTCTTCAACCGTATTTTTTACAAAAAGCGTTGCCGGATTTTGAGGCAATATCGCAAGAGTATTATGCACATTCTTTTCTTTTGAAATATCCTTGCCGTTTATTAAAACCTTTCCCCTGTACGCTTTATTTACTCCGCCGATAACGGAAAACATTGTTGTTTTGCCTGTTCCGTTTCCGCCGAGTATTGCAAAAAATTCTCCGCTGTATGCTTTGAAATTTACACCTTTGAGGACATCAGGAAGATTTTTTTCATATCTGAACCATATATTTTCAAGTTCAAGTACAGGCGGTTCGTTATGAGAAAGCGGTGTTTCAGTTTCAAGCGGCTTAATTGTCTTGTTTTGGGTGTATTCTGAAAGCCATTTTCTGCCTTCACTGACTGTAAGTGGTGCTTTGTTGTTTGTTTTATCGTCAACATAGGAATAAATACGCAAAGGTGACGGAAATGCCGAAAACATAGGATTTTTTTCTGAATAAAGTATTTTGCCTGTATTTTCGGGGGTATCGTCTGAAATGATTTTTCCGTCTGACATTACGATAACTCTGTCGCTAAGAGGAAAAACCTCGTCAAGATGATGTTCACTTATTATTATTGTTGTACCGAGTTCAAGATTTATTTTTCTTATTGCCGAAATAAATTCGTCTGATGCTATCGGGTCAAGCTGTGATGTAGGTTCATCAAGAATAAGAACCGTCGGCTGCATTACCATAACAGACGCAAGATTGAGTATCTGTTTTTGTCCGCCCGAAAGTTCGTTTATGTTTTTATCAAACCACTGTTCTATGCCGAAAAATGCCACCATTTCAGCAACACGTTTTCTTATTGTATTGCTGTCGAGTGAAAGACTTTCAAGACCGAATACAAGCTCGTGCCATACTTTATCTGTAACAGACTGATTGTCGGGTGACTGTGTTACAAAACCGATTTTGCGTGACTGCGTTTCAAAGTCAGTTTTTTCAAGAGGTGAGTTTTCAAAGATAATATTTCCGCTGCGTTTTCCATAAGGCTGCAAACAGGTTTTTAATTGACGCAAAAGCGTACTTTTGCCGCAACCTGAATATCCACATATTGTTATGAACTCTCCGTCATTAACAGAAAATGAAATATTGTCAAGGGCTTTTTCGTCTGTTTCGGGGTAGGAAAATGTCAAATTTTCGATTTTATATATTTCCACTTTCTGTCCTCCTTTATATCAACTGCAACAGGTGTTAAACACATAATAAAATAAACCGTATAAAGTGAAAACTCATATATTCCGACTGAAATATTGCTTAATGACGGAAAATAATCATAATCTAAATATCCGCTGACTGCACCGACAAAAACATATATACCGCAAAAAATCAAAAACAAAATGAATACTCCGTCACGCTTTTCAAAACGGTAAAGTGCAAATGATGTTCTGTGCGGAAGTCCATAGCCACGATTTTTCATTGAATCGGCTGTTTCAACGGAATTTTCCATTGACCACAATATCATTACGGATATAATTCTGACGGCATTTTTTATTCGTCTGAAAAGTGAACCGTCGGTTATGTCACGTCCTATACAATGCTGTGAGGCACGAACCTGTTTCAGTTGTGCTTTGAATTTCGGAATAAAACGCAATATCATTGATATTAACAGGCTTAATGTCGGTACAATTCTGCCGAAAAGAAAAATTATTTTGTCAGATGTCATTATTTTATTAACGCACGAAAACCACAATATTACCGATGACATAAGAAAAGCCGCCGCAATTCCGTAGATTACGGATTCAAGTGTAAACGGGTTGCCGTCGGATAAATACGCAAGAATTGTTACACCACCGTGACTGAAAAGCGGATTTATTACTGCTATAAGCAAAAACATAGGAATAACTACTTTTAAAAGCATTTTAAGAGTTTTTGCTCTGCCGAGATAAAGTGCATAGGAAAAAGCGGCAAAAAATGATATTGCAAGAAATACAGGATTCATTATAAACATTGAAAACAACAATACCAATGTAAAATATGTGAATATTACTGTCGGGTGATATTCCGAAAAAGTATCTTTTTGCAAATTTTCCACTCTTTTCTACTCTTGAAAATATCCGTCTATGTCTTTTCCCATATTACAGGTATAAAGCCATTGTATGTTGTCGCCGTTTTTTACTTTGATTTCGGAACACGAATAGCTGTTGTATGTTCCGTTTATTCTGTACATCCAACCTGACGCACTGCCACAGTCAAATTCATAAATATTATTTATGCCCTCTATATACATACTGTTATACAATGGTGTTTTTGAAAATTCAAGATGAATTTTTCTGTCCGTACAGGTATTTTTAAGAACATCAAACACAGTGTCGCCGTTTTTAAATGTTACTGTGGTTTCCTTTAAAATCCAGCCGTCAGACGAAACAAGGGATTTTTTTGAACTTTTTAATTTATCCATATTATCTAATATTGTCGCACAGGAAATTGAAATTGTACAGGTGTTTTTTTCTGTCGGCGGTTGTGATGATGTCGGTTTACTGTTTTCTTTAATGACATTTGAGTATTCTGTTTTGCTGTTGGTTGATGATGATTGGTTATCCGATATGTTTTCGTTTTTGACTGGCTGTGAATTTTCGTAAGATGTAACGGAAGTATTTTTACTGTTTTTTGATGGATTTTCCGAAACTGTCGGAGTTGAAACTTCATTTTCTGTTTCAGAATTATATAATGAATGTTCTTCTGAAACAGTGCTTTGATTATCAATAGTAACAGAAGATGATGTTATATTTTTGCTTGTTTCTGAACTATTATCTGAAACATAACTTTTTTCTTTTGGCTTGCTTTCGGACGAAAAATCAGAAATTTCTTTCGATATGTCGGTGTTTTCGGTTTTTGAAATATCTGAAACAGATGAAATTGCTGAGGAAGTGTTGGTTTCAACCTGTACCGGACTATCGGGATTTCCGCCCATAAAAAATGCCACTGCCAGTACAGCAACCACCGCAAGAATTATAAATATTTTTGTTTTGTGCTTTTTAAAAAATTCAAGCATATAAAACAACCTTTCAGCTTAATAAAGGCTGTCCTGAAACTTTTTACAGAACAGCCTTTGTTTTTTGGTTTATAATTTATTATCTGTCAGTTGATTTTTTCTTTGTTATTATTACGGCAATTACTGCAAAAAGCATAACAATAACTATCGGAAAAACAGCAAATGTGTCACCTGTATTTACTGTTGAATTATCCTTATTTTCAGTTTGTGAATTTTGCTGAGATGTAGGTGTGCTTTCCTCTGAATTAACAGAATTTTCGGTGCTGTTCTGTACATCTGAACTTTCATCAGAAACACTGTTTTCGCTGTTGTCTGAACTTTCTGTCGGAACAGGTGAAATTTCTACATCACTCATATCATAAAGTGATGTTTTGCCCTGTGAATAGCGATAATATGAAACAAGTGCATAATATGCCTGATTTGTTGATACTCCGTTTTCTGTGCCGTTCTGTAAATGGCTGAATGTGCCGTCATTGTAGAAAAGTTTAAGTCCGTCAAGTGCTGTGTTGCCGTTTTTTATAAAGCGTGTATCTGACAAAATATCAATGCCAAGTGCCGTAAGTGCCGTTATTACCTGAGCGTTACTTTCGCAATCCTGTGAACCGTAAGATACAAATGAACCGTTGTCCTGTTGATTTGATGAAAGGAAAGTCAGTGCCTTATCAACGCTTGATTTGACATTATTATCGGAATTATAGTACGGTGCAAGAGCCTGTAATACCATAGCTGTCATATCTGAATCCGAAACATCACCATAAAAAGTCCAACCACCGTCTGAAAGTTGTGATGAAATTATTGAGTCAATAAGTTTTTCACGGGTAGTCTGATTTGCACTGTCAGAAGATACAGGAATTTCATAATTTTTTGTGTCAAGCGATACGAGTGCATAAACTAAACCGTTTATTCCCTGACCGCTTAAATATTCATAGTCTGAATACGGTTCAAGAAGATTGTATCCGCCAATATTTGTAACATCACAACCAAGTGCGGTAAGTGTAATTATAAAACGTGAATTATCGGTTGATTTTGTATTGCTGAGTTTTGAACTGCCTACGGTTTTTACATAGTCTTCCGCACTTTTTATATAGGTGTTGCGTATTTCGTCAGTAATTTGTTCACCTCTTACAAGTGACAAAATTATCCATTCATTTCCTGCGACTGCAATATCTGAAACATCAGAATCAAGAAATTTTTGTGTTGTTTTTGTGAACATCTCGTTAAAGTCAACCTGTGTTTTTTCTATGGCTGAATATGACTTTTCCGCTGAAAGCAAGACATCATAATTTGATACAAGTGACTGTTGTAAAGCAGTAAGATTATTGTATGAATTTCTTGCTGTTTCAATGGAATTTTTGCTTTTTACTGTAACTGTTCCGATTGAATTTATGAGTTCTTCGGTTTCGGTTGCCTTTTCCCTGTCTTTATCCGTTGGCTGTGGTGCGACCGAATTAACAGTGATTTTATATACAGTTCCCGTCACACCGTCAGCGGTATATTGCCAGGAACTGTTGCCTACACCGATATAAATTACATCTTCATCTGACAATGTAATTTCACTGCTGCGTTTTATATCAGTGCCGTTAGTTTCGGGAGTGTAGCTGTTTTTATAGATTTTTGTGCGGTATGCTTTGTTTTCGGCTGTGGGTGTTATTTTCACGCTTTCCGTATCTGACGGAAGTTTAAGAGTATATTCTGTGGTATCGGTGTTAAATTCTGGTTCAAGAGTTCCGCCGCTTAAAGATATGGATTTAAGCTTTGTACTTGTATCTGACCACGAATAGCCTATATCGGCACCCCAGTCACAACTGTATTGAAAACAGATTTCGTCACCGTTTTCAAGTTTTCCAGAAGAAACGGTATATGCTGAAAGTCCCTCATCTGTTATCCAGTCATCAAGCGTTGCCATCCAACCGCTCATATATCCGTTGTCATTTGCCGACAATCCGCCTATTTCGGTTACATATCCGTCCTCAGCACCTGTCTGAGTGTAACCGCTGTCGGCAACTGCCTGTATAAATGCCGATAAAACTGACGAATCACTGTCAATATCAACCCACTCGTCAATAAGTGTTCCGTCCCACTTTGCACCGTCAGAAACGGAATATGTGTTGTTCTGTACGATAATTCTTACCTGTCCGTCATTGTCCTTTGCTGATACGCACAGCGGTATCATTGATATTATCAACGACAGCACCGTTACAACCACAAGTGTTTTTTTCGCTTTTTTCAATATATATTCCTCCAATGATTTATTTTTACAGAAAAGCAAGCGTCAGTTTTCGGACTTATCGGAAACATTATTGCGTTCAGCGGCTTTAATGGCTTTTTTGCGGCGTTCACGCTTTAAGCGGCTTTTTTCTTTGCTGCTGATTTTTGTCGGCTCTTTAAGACCGGCAAGTTCAACAGCACGTGGCCACGCTCCTAATTTTTGCTTGATAAAGCATACGGTTTTGCTGTCAAAGTCACTGCGTTTAGGCAAACGGTTAAGTTCTTCTGCTTTATCTTTAAGAAGATTGATTGCGGTTTGCCTTTTTTCGTCTTTGTCCATACAAATTCACCGTCCGTAAACATAAAAAATGCTTTCTCTGTAAATTAACAAAGAAAGCACAACTGATTTTTACAACAATAACAAACCCATACCGAAAAATCTGAAATTGAAGTACAGTTTTTCGATACAGATAAAATCTGCTGAAAATCGGCTGCACTTCTTCTTCGTCCAAGATGCGATACCTCATTATGCGGAAGTATTCTGACTTATGGCGAACCTCACCAAACACAGTAATGACGGTTGTTCCGGATTCTGACCGGATTCCCTGTTACCTACTCGGAAAAACCTTTCGAGCCGCATAATGTTTCGGTATTGAATTTTAAGACAACTATAACAGATTTTATTTTTTCTGTCAAGCCGTGATTTGCTGAAAAAATTATTTATCACAGAAATTTTTTATGATGTCAGCGGTGTATTTTATGTCTTCGTCACTGTGTGCCGCTGAAACAAACATTGCCTCAAACTGCGACGGTGCAACAAAAATTCCGTTATCCTGCATATACTGAAAATATTGTGCGTATTTTTCGGTATCTGATGTTTTCGCACTGTCATAATCTGTGACTGTAATATCAGTAAAAAACGGTGTCATAATCGAACCGACACGGTTTACATTAAAACCTGTACTTTTCATAGCGTTTTCTATTATAGCTGATTTTGTTTCAAGCTGAGTGTACAAGTCTTTTTCGCTTTCAATAACTTTCAGCGTTGCAATACCGGCGGCAACGGCTGTGGGATTGCCTGAAAGTGTTCCAGCCTGATAAACTGAACCGAGCGGTGCTACACATTCCATAATTTCTTTTTTGCCGCCATATACTGCAAGCGGCATACCTCCGCCCACAATTTTTCCAAGTGTGGTCATATCGGGTGTTATTCCGTAATATTGCTGTGCACCGCCTATACTGAGCCTGAATCCTGTTATAACTTCGTCAAAAATAAGTACGGTATTATGCTTTGTTGTAATTTCACGCAAGAATTTCAGAAAATCTTTTTCGGGCGGAACAACACCCATATTTGCCGCACAAGGTTCAACAATCAGACAGGCAATTTCGTCGGAGTATTCATCAAACAGATTTTGAACAGAAATTTTGTCATTATATTTTGCAAGAAGTGTATTATCAGTGTAACCCTTTGGAACACCGGCACTGTCGGGAATTGAATTTGTGAGCAAGCCTGAACCCGATTTAACAAGTAAGCCGTCTGAATGTCCGTGATAACAACCCTCAAACTTAATGATTTTATCACGGTGAGTATAACCCCTTGCCGCACGGATTGCACTCATAACAGCCTCTGTTCCTGAATTTACAAGTCTTAGCATTTCCATTGACGGAATATGCTTTTTTATAAGTTCGGCAAGTTCAATTTCACCCTCGTGGCACGCACCAAAGGTCAAACCCTTTTCACAACTTTTTATAACAGCCTCTATAACTTCGGGGCGGCTGTGTCCGAGTATATTTGGCCCCCACGAACAGATATAATCAATATATTCATTGCCGTCAACGTCATAAATTTTATCTTTTGACGCTCTGTCAATAAACAGCGGTGTTCTGCCGACAGCATTACAGGCACGGACAGGACTGTTTACTCCTCCCGGCATAAATGTTTTTGCTTTTTCGTAAAGTTCTTTTGATTTATTGGTTTTCACTCGTCTTCCTCCAACCACTTTGCAGCGTCAAGAGCGTGATATGTTATTATGACATCAGCACCGGCTCTTTTTATTGCAATAAGATTTTCCATAACAATTTTCTTTTCGTCAATCCAGTTAAGCTGTGCCGCCGCTTTAACCATTGAATATTCGCCGCTGACATTATATGCTACAATCGGCAAATCAAAACGGTCACGGGCGGCTCTGATTATGTCAAGATAAGCAAGTGCCGGCTTTACCATAACCATATCTGCTCCCTCTGAAATGTCGTCCTCAATTTCCCTGAGTGCTTCAAGTCCGTTTGCACTGTCCATCTGATATGTTTTTCTGTCGCCAAAACTTGGTGCTGACTCTGCCGCATCACGAAAAGGCGAATAATAAGCTGACGCAAATTTTGCACTGTATGAAAGTACAGGCGTATCAATAAAGCCGTTTTCATCAAGTGAAGAACGGATTACTTTCACTCTGCCGTCCATCATATCTGACGGTGCAATAATATCCGCACCCGATTTTGCAAGGCTTACAGCCATTTTTGAAAGAAGCGGAAGTGTTTCGTCATTGAGTATTTTTTCACCGCAAACAACACCGCAGTGACCGTGAGATGTATATTCGCATAAACATACATCAGCAATTACAAGAAGTTCGGGATAGTTTTTTTTGATGTATTTTATTGCCCTCTGAGTAATGCCGTTATCATCATAAGCTGATGTTGCAAGCTCGTCTTTGTGAGTAGGAATACCGAAAATCAAAATTCCCGGTATATTACTTTTTTCAACTTCATCAAGTATTTCGTCAAGTTTGTCAATGGAATACTGATAAACTCCCGGCATTGAAGCAACGGGATTTTTTATGTTTTCACCCTCAATGACAAACAACGGATAAATCAAGTCGCTTTTGTTAAGATGTGTTTCACGCACAAGTCTGCGTATCTGTTTATTCGCTCTCAGTCGTCTGAATCTGTTCATTTTGTACCTCCTGTAAAATTGTATCGGTTATTCCCTGAACGTTCTGTGTTTCAGAAATAAGATAATCACTTATTTCATAGCTTTTAAGTGTGTTTGCCGTAGCGTTGCCGATACATATAATTTTTGTTTTTGAAGATATTTTATAATTGTTTTCAAAAAATGCTTTTACTCCTGACGAACTTGCAAAAGTGATAAAATCCGTATTTATTTCGGTGGTTTCATTTGCTTTACTGTCGCCGACTACATCATAAATTTTTATGTCGTTGTAATTTATTTTTGCATTATCAAGAATTTGTGTCAGTTCGGGTGAACCTTGTTCCGCACGAAGAATAAGTATATTTTCATTGTCTGACGATTTTTTTACAAGTTCATTGCCGAGTGCCTGTGAAGTATAAATATCGGGAACAATGTCGGCAATAATACCGTGTTTTTTAAGAACATCTGCTGTACCACTGCCGATTACCGCAAACTTTACATTACAAAGTTTTCTTATATCAATATTAAGTCTTATAAGCCTGTTAAAAAATATTTCTGCACCGTTAATACTCGTAAGCACTATAACACTGTATTTCTGAATGTTCATAAGTGCATTATCAAAAATTTTATTTTCCGTATATTCAATAACATTAAGATAATTTGCCTTCTGAACTTCTGCACCGAGTTTTTCAAGCTGTAATGAGAGTTTTTCAACAAAATTCTTTGTGCCTGTAACGGTGACAGAAGTATCTTTCAGCGGAAGTTTAACGGTATCTGAAAAATCAAATGTGGCAACATCACCGACAACTATTACGGCTGGCGGTTGTAGTTTTGATTTTTCAACTTTATCAGCTATGTTATTTAAGTTTCCTCTTATAATTTTCTGATTTTTGCTTGCACCGTCTGAAATAACGGCAACAGGAGTATTTTCATTTTTGTCGTATTTTATAAGCATTTCGGAAATATGTTTTAAATTACGAAGTCCCATAAGAAAAACAAGAGTGCCGCTTAGTTCGGCGTAAATTTTCATATCTTTCGGAAGTAAATTTTCGGAAGTATGACCTGTTATTATATGAAAACTGCGGCTTAATTCACGGTGAGTGACAGGTATTCCGGCAAGCTCGGGAACGGCAACAGATGACGAAATTCCGGGAACAACGCTGTATTCAATGTTATTTTCCTGTAATGCCTGAATTTCTTCTCCGCCTCTGCCGAACACAAACGGATCGCCGCCCTTTAAGCGTACAACTGTTTTGCCCTCATTGGCTTTTTGAACAAGAATTTTATTTATATTTTCCTGTTTTTCGCTGTGGTGTCCTGCACGTTTGCCAACACATATTTTTTCTGTATTCGGTAATACAAAATCAATAAGTCTGTTATCAATAAGACTGTCATAAACAACGGTATCACATTGTTTTAAGAGTTTCAGTCCTCTTAAAGTTATAAGGTCATAATCTCCGCAACCGGCACCGACAAGATAGACTTTTCCTGTATTGCTCATAGCTTTGAAATCAACTCCTTTGCAAGTTCAAAACGGTTTTCAACGTCCGATATTCCTGATACTTTTCTGACTGAATCTTTTGAAACTGTCAGACTGATTTTACCGTTTTCAATATATGAATATGCAGCTGTCGGCATAGTACAATCGGCATTAAGCAAACGCAAAACACTTTGTTCTGTTTCAAACGATAAAAATGTTTCCTTATCGTTTATTGCGTTGATAAACGGTGTGACAAAATCATTTTTCCGGCTTTCTATTGCGATAATTCCCTGACAGGCTGACGGCAAAAATTCGTTATAATCAAAGGCTTTTATGTTATATTCAGGATTTTCAAAAAGTCCGAGCCTTTTAAGCCCCGCCGCCGCAAGAATAACAGCGTCATAATCTCCATTTTGAAGTTTTTTAAGTCGTGTATCAATGTTTCCACGAATATCCCTGAATTGCACCTCAGAATAAAGGCTGTGCATATTTTGTATTCTGCGTACACTGCCTGTTCCGACAATGAAATCAGATGTGTTTGTAATTTCTCTGCCCGAAAGCATTACAAGAACATCACGATAATCTCCACGTTTAAGAACACCTGAAATTTCAAGATTTTTTTCAGGATAAACAGGTAAATCCTTTGCACTGTGAACAGCTATGTCAATTTTTCCGCTTATCAATGCACGTTCTATTTCTGAAACAAAAACACCTTTTCCGCCTATCTTTGCAAGCGGTTTATCGAGAATTTTATCCCCTGTTGTGACAATGGGGACAATCTCTGTCTGAATTTCGGGAAAGTTGTTTTTTAATGCCTGTATAACCATATTTGTCTGTGCCATTGCCAGTTTACTTTTTCTTGTTCCGATTTTAATTTTCATCACTGTTGCTTATTTCCTCTATCATATTATAAATCTGTTTGTCGTCAGGCAATTTATCAGAAGTAATACACAAGTTCAAAATTTTTTTGTTTGCCTGTTTTCGCAAAAATTCCGAGTTTATTTTTGCTTTTATAATCGGTCTGTATTTACTTAAAATATCTATTATTCCGGGATTTATACCGTCAAGTAAATCTTCAATTTGTTGTCTGAGATATTTTGCATAAAGTGGACTTTTTCCTGATGTAGTTATGCCAACTGTTACATCATCTTTTTTGATGATTGACGGAAAAATAAAACCGCATTTTTCTTTATCGTCAACAGTATTGACAAGTATATTTTCAGCTTTGCAAAGTTCAAAAATATGTGCATTGAGTTTTTCGTCATCGGTTGCCGATATTACCATAAATGCGTTTTTGATGTCTTTATCAATAAATTTTCTGCGTTCGGTTTTAACTCCGATTTTTTCAATTTCATCACAAATGTTCGGTGCAATAACAGTTATTTCAGGATTGAATAAGATTATTTTTTTCAGCTTTTGAAGTGCTATTTTTCCGCCGCCGACTATAACGCATTTTTTGTTTTCTATATCAATATAAAACGGAAAATATCCCATAATCACACCTGCCCTGCACAATTTTTCAATACATCAATAACTGCCGAAAACTGCTCTGCACTCAATGACGATTTGAGTTTATACAGAACAGTTTCAGCAGAATTATCTGATATATATGATTTTAAATTTTCAAGACACGGCAAAAAATCGTGAAATATCAGGTCTTTTTTCAGTACATCAATTTCTTCTGTAATTATGTTTCTTGCAGATGTGACGCTTTCAGCTTTTTCGAGATTATTTTTTCTTGCAAGCTGTTCAAAATAGTCTATATCAATAAGCCTCACACCGCCAATATTTGCAATGCTTTTGTCAATATCTGATGGAACGGCAAGGTCAATAAAAAGACGGTTTTTATTATGTTTTACATTTTTCTTTATATCATACGCAGTAACCGTATAGTGAGGACTGCTTGTTGCACTGATAATGCAGTCGGCACTGTCCATATATTCATAACGTCTGTCATAATCAATTATACTGATATTTGAAGTATTTTCGGTTAAATTCAGGTCAGAACCGTGATGTCTTGATGTTGCAATAACATTAAGATTTTTGTGTGACACAAGATTTTTAAGCACAGTTGAGCCTATTTTTCCTGTTGCACCAATAACAAGTACGGTCTTGTCTTTTCCGAGTTTTGCCGCCTCATTTGCGGCAAGTGTTGCGGTTGATACAGAAGTTTTTGAAAGCATTGTCTGTGTTTTTATTTTTTTTGCACAAGCTATTGCCGACTGAAAAATCATATTTATTTCATAACTTGTGGTGCCGCATTGTTTTGCAAAATAATAAGCGTTTTTTGTCTGTCCGAGAATTTCGTCTTCACCTATCACCATTGAGTCTATTCCGCCCGCAACTTTGAATAAATGTGATATTGCACTGTCACCGTCAAAGTTCATTATATACGGAATAAGTTCTTCTGTATTTGTTTTTCCGTATTTTGCAAGCGTATTTTCGGCAATTAAATATGAGTTGTTATCACCGCAAAAATACAGTTCGGTTCTGTTACAGGTGCAAAGTAATACACATTGTGAAATATTATTGTTGTCTGTAAGTACAGATAAAATTTCACGCTGTATATCAGGTTGAAAAGCAAAATTTTTTCGGAAATTCAAATCGGCTTTTTTATAGTTTATACTTATACAAAACATAAATTTACTCTCGCTTTATTTATTACAAAGTTATTCTGTCAAATTATGAAGTTCAAAAACAAGAAAATCAATATATCAGTTATGACGAAAGAAAAAATACATCATTACTCAAACAGTAAACTGCAACCCGTCATCAGCAAAAGACGCTTTAAGATTATATCCGGCTAAAAAATCGTTAATACATTTTCTTATCTCATCATTTGATTTTTCAAGTGTGAAATACTGACCGCCGCACCCGTCGTGAAAATGAAGATATACCGATTGTTTATTCATAAGTTCATTTTTGAATTTTATAACAAAATCATAATCCAATACCATAACATTATTTCCTCACTAAAATATTCAGATTGATTCATATTCCTTTTCACAACTACGCATTGCCAATATCGTTTTTTCTATTAAATCATCAAGACTCCAACCAAGCATTTCCGCACCACGTTCAATAACTTCCCGTGAACAGCCTGCGGCAAACTTTAAGTTTTTGTATTTTTTCTTTACGGATTTAAGTTCAAGGTCAGACACACTTTTTGACGGACGCATAATTGCAACTGCACCGATAAGTCCACTTAGTTCATCAACCGCATACAAAACCTTTTCCATTTGATGTTCAGGCTTAATATCAACCGTAAGTGCATAACCGTGACTTGCAACAGCGTGTATAATACGGTCATCAATTCCACGCTCTTTCAGAATTTTCTGTTCCTTAATGCAGTGCTGCTCCGGAAACTGTTCAAAATCCAGGTCGTGCAAAAGTCCTACAATCCCCCAAAATTCCTCCTCATCACCATAACCAAGTTCCTTTGCAAAGTATTTCATAATACCCTCAACCGTTACGGCGTGTTTTAAGTGAAAATGATCCTTATTATATTCATTAAGCAGTTCCCACGCATCTTGTCTTGAAAAATTTTTTATCATATCTATTCTCCTTTTATATGTGCGTATCATTTGCATTGTTCAGTATTTACTTTTTATAATTGATCGAAATATTATCATCACTTAACTGTCTATTGCAAATTTCAATTCACACATCAGTTTCAATATTAACAACAAAATTATAACAATAATAAAGAATAAAATCAATATTCAATTTATGCCCTTACGTTATAGGGTATACAAATCAAACGCTTTCGCTTTTAAACGAAAAATAAAATTTGCGTCTTTTTCGGTGGCATATTCCATACCTGTTATCGTACCATAGGATTGATCTGCTATGACAATATCTTCGGCTTTTATTTTTCATAACGGCTGATTTTTCCCCTTCACTCTTTTCGTTAAAAGGAAATTCTACAATATTGAGAGTAAACAATTCTATCATATGATGAAATCTGACATCTGCATTTTTACTTTCCTGTTTGCTGTAATCACTTGCGTCTGTCAGGCATTCTTGAGGTTCTGTTAAATATTTTTCAGCCATTTTGCATTATTTGTAATCCGTTTTTGTATCGCTGTTTTATTAAGACCGACCTGATTTTCTGATATTTTTGTTAATGCTAATGTCAGACCATACGAATCTCTACTTATTTGATATAGAAAATTCAGTCTTAATAATTCTTCCAATGTACCGATATTTCAACTTCTTACCAATGCCTCTACGTGAGGGGCAACTAAAAAGGGGGGCGACAGAACCCCCCGATTAAAGTTTCAATTCATGCCCCTACGTGAGGGGCAACATATACTTTTTGTACAATACGTATATAATATTAGGTTTCAATTCATGCCCCTACGTGAGGGGCAACACGTAGTTTTTATCAATTATCATCATAATAGAAGTTTCAATTCATGCCCCTACGTGAGGGGCAACTTCAATAGACCTGTTCGATAACTTAAAGTTGAAAATTATAAATACCACAAATTAAAGAAACACGCAACCCAAAATTTTTGCGTTTATTTCTATACCGAGAAGATAAAATACGAAATCTTTTTAAATAGCGATTAACATGTTCAACATAAATTCTCTTTTTTGAAATCGTATGATTATACTGTTTTTCTTTCGTTGAAAGTTTATGCTTTTTTGAAGCTTTGATAGGAGTTTCACTATTTTTATGGCATTTGTTAATACCCTGATAACCACTGTCAGCCAGTATTTTAGCGTGTTTTAGTATAGGAAGTCTGCTGTTTTTGAACAGATTAAAATCATGTGTTTTGCCTTTGGAAACAGAAAAACAAATCACTTTTAAGTCAGCAGCATTGACAACAGTCTGAACTTTTAATGTGTGCTTTTTCTTCTTTCCGGAGTAATATTGTTTTTGTTTTTTTTGGGGCGTTCTATTTCTACTTCTGTTGCATCAATCAAAATAACTTCTATGGAAGCATTAGAATGAAGTTCTTTTTTTGATGGCAAACGAAACACACCACTTTTTACAAGTGTTTGTTCTACCCACTGAATACTCTCGCATATCGTACTTTTTGAAACGCTATAATCAAATGCGATATGCTGCATTGTACGATATTCACGATAATAACAAAGCATGATTATCAATTTATCCAAAACGCTCAATTTTGGCGGTTTTCCACCTTTTTCATGGTCTTTTTTATACTGTTCATTCAGTATTTCCAGCATTTTTTCAAATGTTGCTTTTTTCACACCAAAAAGTTCCTGATATTCTTTTTCTTTGAGTTGTTTGATTCTTTCTGTATTATTCATTTTATCACCAACTCAAGTATAACACTTTTAATTGTTTTCGGCAATGTTATCGAACAGGTCTA
>JAQXZA010000111.1 GCA_029226955.1 Clostridia bacterium
AATGAGATAGGCTTATTTGTGGAGCTGGTGGACGGACTTGAACCCCCGACCTGCTGATTACAAATCAGCTGCTCTACCAACTGAGCTACACCAGCATATATTGCTATGTGTTATCAGGTTTCCCTGACGACTTATTTATAATATCATATCTTAAAACATTTGTCAACACTTTTTTAAAACTTTTTAAAAATTATTGTTGAATTTCAAAAGTTTAAGAAAAATAGTGGTCGAGGCGACAGGACTTGAACCTGCGGCATCTTGGTCCCAAACCAAGCACTCTACCAAACTGAGTTACGCCTCGATATTTCGTCAATCGCTGACAGCTTCATTATTATAACGCATTTAATAACGGTTTGTCAAGACTTTTTTTACAAAAAACTGCATAATTACAAATAATATTTACAGTGTGTTTTAAATAGGGGATTTTCTGAGTGTACAATTTCTGATATAATCAAAAGTACAATAAAAAATGAGGGTGAAAATATGAGCGAAAAGAAAAATATTCTGATAATAGATGACGACAAAGACCTTTCAATGATTACATCAGATATGCTTGAAGATTACGGTTACAATGTAACCTGTGCCGAAAACAGCGATATTGCGTTTGAACTTATGAAAGATAATGTTTTTCATCTTATAATTCTTGATATAAATTTGCCGGATACAACAGGCTTTGAAATTTGTAAGGAATTGCGTAAGGTTTCGAGTGTTCCGATTATTTTTGCAAGTGCAAGAACAAGTGAGGACGATAAAATAGTTGGTCTTGACATTGGTGGAGATGACTATATTCCAAAGCCATACTCTCTTAAAGAACTGCTGTCAAGGGTTAATTCGCTGATAAGGCGAACCTACGGCTTTCAGCAGAACGATAAAAAGTACATAATAGGAACAGACGAAAATCGAATTGAAATTTCGACGGCAAACAGAACGGTTATGCGTAATTCGGAAAAAATCAGTCTTTCACTTAAAGAATTTGATGTGCTTGTGTTTCTTGCAAAACATATAAACGAAACCGTCAGAAAAGAAACGATTCTGTCAGAGGTATGGGGTGCATACAGTGAAATTGAGCTTTCAACGGTTGCCGTACATATCCGCTGGCTGAGAGAAAAACTTGAAGAAAATCCGTCAAAGCCAACAATCATAAAAACCGTATGGGGCATAGGCTATACTATCGAAAGTTGAGGAAGTACAATGAAAAAATCAGTTAAAAAAAGCATAATATCAATAACAGCGGCGTTTTTTGTGATTATAACACTTGTGGCAATAGCTTTTCAGATAAATCTTATGGCAAACAATAATGACTATGAAGTCCGACAGCAGATTTTGTCACTGAATGAAATAGAAAAGCTGACCGAAATTGACGGTGTGTCGCCTGCACAAAGTCAAATCAGGCAATTTGAACAGTCGTTGACTGACAGCAAAACAAATTCAAATTATAATCAGTCGGTTATTATATTGTGGACTATATACGGCATTTCAGTTGTATTTTTGCTTGTGGTTTTTGCCTATGTTTATGTTAAAATAATACGTCCGTTTGATGTTCTTAATGATTATGCGTCGGAGGTTGCAAAGGGAAATCTTGACTTGCCGCTTGATTATAAGCGTACAAATTTTTTCGGTGCTTTTACTTGGGCATTTGACCATATGAGGAGAGAAATAATCAAGGCTCGTTCCTGTGAAAAAGAGGCTATAAACAACAATAAAACAGTTATTGCAACGCTGTCGCACGATATTAAAACACCCATAGCGTCAATTCGTGCATATTCTGAGGCATTACAGGCTAATATGGACAGCAACGCTGAAAGACGTGAACGCTATTTATCCGTTATTATGAGAAAATGCGACGAGGTTACGGCTTTGACAAACGATTTGTTTTTACATTCTCTTTCTGACCTTGATAAATTACAGATTAAAAAAGAAAAAATTGCAATAAAACCGCTTATAGAAAAAACTGTAAACGAAATGTCGGTTGAGTGCAGTGACCTGAAAATAAGCGGAAATGTTTTCAGTGCTGAACTTGAAGTTGACCGGAACAGATTTGTACAGGTGCTTGAAAACATAATCAACAACGCTAAAAAATACGCCCCCGATACTCCTGTAAGATTATGGACGGAGAAAAGCGGAAAAAATTATGAAATACATATCAAGGACGGCGGCAAAGGTATTCCTGACGAAGATATGCCGTTTGTGCTTGAAAAATTCTATCGTGGAAAAAATGTCGGTAATAATCAGGGTTCGGGACTTGGACTTTATATTGTGAATTATGTTATGAAACAGATGAACGGTGAAATAAGTCTTGAAAATAAAAATGACGGACTGGAAGTAATATTGAAATTTATTTGTAATTCTTAAAGATTTCTTAATAACTTCTTTGATAAACTGTATTCATAAGATAAAATTTATCAGAGAGAGGAAAAGTAAAATGGCAGAAAATAAAAACGTTATTTTATCGGCAAAAGACCTGTGCAAGAGCTTTGCAAACAACGGCGGACAAATACATATTCTTGATAATGTAAATCTTGAAATTTACGAAAAGGATTTCACTGTAATTATGGGTGCGTCAGGTTCGGGAAAATCCACACTTCTTTATTGCCTGAGCGGTATGGACAGCATAACAAGCGGAGGTGTCTTTTACCGTGACAAAGAAATAAGCAAGTACAACGAAAAGAAAATGGCACAAATCCGTCAGACAGAATTTGGATTTATTTTTCAGCAAATGCACCTTGTAAGCAATCTTACACTTTATGAAAATATATGCGTTACAGGCTTTTTGAATAAGAATAAATCATCATCAGATGTTAAGAAAAAAGCTGATGAACTTATGAAGTCTTTAAGCATTGAAAAGGTAAAAACTCACTTGCCGTCACAGGTTTCAGGCGGTGAACAGCAGAGAGCCGCCGTTGCAAGAGCAATAATAAATGAACCGTCACTTGTCTTTGCTGATGAGCCGACAGGAGCATTGAACCGTCAGAATACAGTTGATGTACTTGATATTCTTACAGACCTTAACAAAAAAGGTCAGAGTATTCTTATGGTAACACACGATGTCCGTGCGGCAATGAGGGCAACAAGAATACTTTATCTTGAAGACGGAAGTATCAAGGGCGAAATGAAGCTTGCACCGTTTGAACAGTCACAGGCAAAATCAAGGGAAACTCAGATAAATTCGTGGCTGTCGTCTATGGAATGGTAAGGGGGTGCAGATTATGAAATATTTAACCCTTATCAAAGCAAACATCAAACGTCAAAAAAGCAGTTTTATCGGCATACTTGTAATGATGATGATTATTTCAATATCAATTTCATCAATCATATCTGTAAATATCAATTCTGATGCAAGATTTGATGAAGCGGTTGAAGAAGTCGGTGTCGGTGATATGGTGTGTTGGACGCTTGACGCAAATCTTAATGAACCGATTGAAAACCTGACAGAAAAAGCCGAAAAATTGGAAGATGTTGAAAAGGTAGAAAACATAAAGTCAATAATGGCTTTTGTTTCCGTGAACGGCACAGATACAAACAACAGCAGTAATAACAGTTTTTGCGTTTATGAGCCTGAAAAACACCCGTATAATGTTTATAATGACAGCCTGAACGGTTTTGTTGAAAATCCGCCTGTACTTAATGAGGGTGAAATTTACATTCCTGTCAGCTATAAAAATAAATTCAACTGTAACAAGGGCGATTTGGTGACAATTAAAGATGATGACACAGAGTATAATTTCAAAATAAAGGGCTTTATTGAAGAACCTTTTCTTGGTGCGGCTTTAATCGGAATAAAACAGCTTTTTATATCGCAAAATGATTTTGATAAGCTTTGTGATGATATTGACAAAAACGAAAATTCGACTATGTATAAATACAATACAACAAACATTTATCAGAGCGATAAAAGCACACTGACATACAAGAAATTTGAAAGCAAAGTCAATGACATTTTCATCTCGTCAACACTTACTCTCGGACTTCCTGCATCAAAAAATTATACAATGTTGCTTAATCAGATATTTTCGGCAATACTTATTGCGTTTGCGGTAATTTTGCTTATTGTTACGCTTATTATAATAAGTCACAGTATCTCAACAAGCATTGAAATGGATTATGTAAATCTCGGAATACTTAAAGCACTCGGCTTTACAAAGGGACAATTAAGAGCGGTAATAATTACACAGTATATTCTTTCGGCGGCAACAGGAATGTTAATCGGCATTCCACTGTCAATGCCTGTTACTGCACTTGTAAACGGTATTCTTGTCAGTGTTACAGGACTTCTTGCGTCAAGTGAAATAGTGCTTTTGCCGTGTGCGATAATATTACTCGGTGTGTTTGTATTTGTTCTCGGATTTATATATTTCAAGACAAGAAAAATCATAAAAATAACACCTATGAGGGCAATTTCGGGAGGTCGTGACAGTATATATTTTTCAAGCCGTCTGCAAATGCCGATACATAAAAAATGTATGAATTTCTGGATTGCATTAAGACAGCTTACATCAAACATAAAGCAGTATGTTGGTGTTATGCTTATTTCGGTAATACTTGTGTTCTTTTTGTCTATGATTTCTGTTATTGGCGGTTGGCTGACAGATGACTCAATAAAAATGATATTTACATCTTTGGACACTGATATTTCAGTGAAAATTTATGATGATGATATTTCGCAAAAAGACGTTGAAAATATAATCAACAAATACACAACAATAGAGGAAAAATATAAATCCGCTATGGAGTATTTCAATATTGACGGAAACAAGTATCAGACAAATATTTCGTCAGATTCATCACAATTCAAAAATGTAATTTACGGAAGAACCTGTAAATATGATAATGAAATACTTGTAACACAGCTTATTGCCGACGAACTCGGAAAAAATATAGGCGATAAAGTAACGGTAAAATTCAATGACACAAGCAAGGAATTTATCATCAGCGGAATTATACAATCGGCAAACGATGCGGGAAGGTGCGTAGGAATTAACAGTGCCGCCGCCGAAACTCTCGGATACGATATTGATAATTTGTGGAATGAATATAAACTTGGTGACGTAAGTCATAATAAAAAAATCATATCTGATATAAACGACAAATACGGCGAAAATGACAACCGTATAAAATGCAACGACAACAGTCAGATTTTCAGTGATGGTTTTAAATTGATTTATACAGCAGTAAATTCATTGTCTGTATTGATGTATTTTGTCGCAGTGGTGTTTGTAATAATTACGGTTGCACTTATATGCGGAAAGGTTATTGCAAAAGAGAAAATTGACAACGGTATTTTGAAATCACTTGGCTTTACATCTGAAAAACTGAGGGTACAGTTTGCGTTAAGGTTTTTGTTTACGGCATTTATCGGCGGAGTTGTCGGAGTAGTCATAACAGGATTTTTAAAGAATAACATTATGGGTCTGATGTTAAAATCTATCGGACTTGTGCATTTTGAAATTACACAGTCAATTTTCAGCGTTGTGTTCCCTGTAATATTCATAGGTTTTATATTCTTTGCACTTGCATATCTGTTTTCGGGCAAAATCAAAAAATCCGATATAAGATGTCTTGTATCTGAATAACAAAATAAAAATGTCAGGACAGTTTTAAAGTCGTCCTGACATTTTTTGAAAGGGGGAATTATTGGTACTATATCAATCTTCTGTCTTTTTCATTCTTATATATGCAAGAACATTGAAGATTACACCTAATGCAACGAATATTCCTACACTTATATATACAGTAGCACTTACCTGAGGTGCAGTAAGCTGTGCACCTAAATCAAGTGTAAGGTTGAGTTCGGAAATAAGGCTGATTTTTGTCATTGTGGCAATCATTCCCTGAACCAAAGGAGCAAGAATAGCAACAAATGTACATACATTGTAGCTTATTTTGCTTGTGCGGAAAAGCATTGAAATTCCAAAGAACAGCAACGCAAAGAGAATCATTGTTAAAGAACCAAGCAAAATCTTAATTATAACATCACCGAAACCAGCATCAGCACCGCCAAAGTGTGATGCGTCAAAGCCACCATTCATAATTGCATAAACAACAAATCCGACAACAGCACCGATGATTGCAACAATTATGTAAGCAAGTGTAACTGCACCTGTACAGAGAAGTTTGCCAAGATAAATTTCTTTTCTTGTGTTGCCACTTGAAAGTATATTTTTAAGAGTATGGCTTTCAAATGTGCTTGTGGTAATTCCTACAATGGCGAGCATTAAGAATATAGATGAAAATGATTCGCCCGCCAACGCAATAGATGCGTCACCTTTGCTTATTGCAACTACAACATTGATAGCTACTGCAACAGCATAAATCAATAATATAACATAAGAGCTTTTTATTCTTTTGAGCCTGTATATTTCGGCAGAGTAAACATTCTTCATATCAATCAACTCCTAACAATTTTAATGAATAGTCTTCAAGGTCAAGTCCTGATTCCTCAACTTCTTTTTTGGTGATTTGCTTTAAGAACTTTCCGTTGCTGATAAATCCGAATTTTTCGGCAAGTTTCTGCATTTCGCCGAGAATATGTGAAGAAACAAGAATTGTCGTGCCTTTTTCCTTGTTGATTTTTTGCAGAATTTTTCTTACTTCCGCAATGGCAACAGGGTCAAGACCGTTGACAGGTTCGTCAAGAATAAGTATTTCAGGGTCGTTGATAAGTGCGTTTGCTATGCCGAGCTTCTGACGCATACCGAGAGAATAAGCCTTTACCGCTTTATCCTTAACCTCATAAAGACCTACTGTTTTAAGACAATCTTCGGCTCTTTTTTCACAGTCCTTAATACCGTAAAGTTTTGCGGTATATATGAGGTTCTGTAATGCTGTCATTTTGTCAAAAAATGCAGGTACTTCAATGATAGAACCGATTTTCTTTCTTTCAGCGTCAAGGTCGGTACTGCCGTTGATTGTCAGACTGCCGCTTGACGGAAGTGTAAGACCCAGAATCATTTTCATAAGTGTTGTCTTGCCGGCACCGTTTCGACCGATAAGACCGTATATGTCGCCCTTTTCGATAGTCATTGTTACATTATCATTTGCCTTTTGAAGACCGTATATTTTGGTCAATGACGATGTAGAGATAGCTGATTTTGCCATTACTTTCACTCCTAAACTTTTAAAATTTGCTTTGAGGGGATATGCGGTAATATGTGTATTTAGGGGCAGAAAACAAACATATTACCGAATATATTGAAACAGCCTGTCAGTCGGTTTTTATTTTACTGACTGTTGTCTTGCTGTAAGAAATTTTTTGTTTGTTTATCCCTTACAAGTTCATAATATCATACTTACTATGACAAAATGCTGACAAAATCCGAATAATTTTTTATAACTCTGAAAAATTTGTCGGATTGCTGTTCTGAAATATATTTTACAACAGGAAGTGCAACAGAAGTGCAACAAATTTCAGAAAAAATTATAAAAAATTAAATATTTTTTTATTTTTTATTTGTATTTTATATATGTAATGAACAAATTACATAATGTGTAAAATGTAAAAAGCCTGAGTATCTGATGTGCAAATACTCAGGCTGATTTTTTATTTTTTGCGTCTGTTTTTGATTTTTTTGAATTTTTCGCTTTGTTTGTCGGCTTTTGAAAATGCGGTGCAAAGTGCCGTGACGTTTACTCCGATTAAACACCCGATGAACAATCCGATAATAAACAAAAGCATATCAGTTTCTCACCTTTCAGTTTTACGGTTTTATTATTTGTTATAACATATTATAAGGTAAATATGCAGTCCGTTTGTGTCGGTGAAAAACTATTTTATATATATGATACTTCTTTTGCGAGAGTGCTGTAAAACATCTGAGAAAAATACTGAGAATAAGCATTATATGAAGAATTGTTGTTTGTGCTTTTGAAAATCATTGAATTGTTGTTTGATTTTTCCGTAACAGGAAGTTCAATATCTACTTTTATAAGTGAAGCGGTATTTTTTTTCTTTATCTGTATGATATTGTACGGAGAGAGAAAATCATAGGTTTTTACTGATACCTGATTTTGAAATTTCTTTTTTAAATCTATTGAAAAATTCAGGCTGTTCCGTACTTTATCGTTTAATGCAGACAATTCTGTCGGATAACCGTTCTGAATTTCGGCATTTGTAAAAAGTATATTAAAATGTACAGACGGATTTTTTTCAAGAATATTCATTATTTTCTGAAAAAAATCGTGTTGATTTTCCGCAACAGGATTGCACGGACTTTGCAGTATGTTTATTTCAGCGGCATCATTAAGCAGAATGTCAAAATCCCTGTCAAGTTCATTTTTATCGTCACTTAAACCGAGAAGATAGTCACATGAAACATTATAGAATTTTGCAAACTTTATAATATGGCTTGCTTTTATTTCATTGATACCTGTTTCGTATCTTCGGTATTGTTCCCTTTTCAGACCGACAGCCTCTGCAAACTGTTCTTGTGTCAGGTCGTTATCCTCTCTTAATTCTTTCAGCCTTTCCGTATAATACATAGTTACCACCTCAAAAAGTATGTATCATATTTTTATAAACGGTACTTGAAAAAGCTATAAATATATGTTATTATGGCTTTAAAAGGGACAAAAGTGTTGCAAAAAAATATTTTTTAAAAATTTTTTTATTTTTTTCTGAACCTTTTAGAACTTTATACGTCTAATAAATAGAGGGGTAAAATTCAGTCTGTTGCCCCTCAATAAAAATTTCCATACAGGAGGTAAAAAGCTATGGAAAACAAAAGAAGAACTCCGCACAGGATATGCGGAAAAAGTCTGTCGGTAGTGCTTGCCGCCGCAATGATTGCAAGCGTAGGTGCAGTTTCGGCTGTCAGTGTATCGGCTTTGTCGTCAACGGATTTAGCCGAACACACCGTTGGTATCACAGGAGGTTTTGCAGAGTGTGAAACCTGGACAAAGGACATTGTTATGACCGACAATGGTGACGGAACATATTCAGCCGAAATCACAGGTCAACAGCCGGGCGACTATGAGTTCAAGGTTCGCCTTGACGGTTCGTGGGATTTTAGCTGGGGTGCTTATGAGTGGGAAGACCCAGCCGGCAATCCCGGTGACCGTACATTGAACAGTCAGACAAACTGCAAAGTTACCGTTGGTTCTGAAACAGATGTAATCAAAGTAACATTTGATACAACAAAAATTTCAGACAACGCTCTTGCTCAGGACGGTTCAACGGCTCACGAACTCAGCGGTGCAGATGATGAGTTCGCTTTCAACTTCTGGCCTGTAACTTATCAGGTTGTTGACGGTTCAGCCGAAGAACCACCGATTGACGAGCCGATTGACGAGCCAATCGACGAGCCAACCGACGAACCGAGTGAAGAAGAACCAACAGAAGAACCGAGCAAAAAATACGAAGAAAAAAAATACGGTGATTTTGGATATGTAGTCCTTGATGACGGCAATGTTGCAATCACAAATTATTATGGCTATGGTTATGAAAGTTTAGCTGGTCATTATGCTGTTGTACCTTCTGAAATTGACGGTAAAACTGTAACAGAAATCAATGGTAAATATGTTCAAAAAGAACGCCCGACTGTTTTTGAGGATATTTTAAACATTACAATTCCGAGCAGTGTAACCAAAATAGACGATATGGCATTATTCAGAACACCAGTGGCAGATTATAGTGCATTAACTATTTTTGGAGAACCGGATAGTGCGGCAGAAGAATTTGCTAAAAACAGATACAATTTTTGCACAGTACCTGCTGATGCAGTTACATCAAGTAATTATACCTATTCTGTTCTTGATGATGGCACAATAGAAATAACAAAATATTGTGGCTTGGAAAAGAATATCAATGTTCCGTCTGAAATCGACGGTAAAAAGGTTAAGCAAATCGGTGATTATTCGTTTATAAACTGTATCGCTGAAAGCGTAACAATACCTGGTTCAATAGAAACTATCGGCGGTTGGTCATTCCAAGGTTCAACAATTAAAAAGGCCACTATCGAAAACGGTGTAAAAAGCATAATAATGGGTGCTTTTATGGGCTGCAAAGATTTAACAGAAGTAAGTATTCCTGATACTGCAACTGTATCAAGTATGGCTTTTGCATTTACACCGTGGTATAACAATCAGACCGACGAATTTGTAATTGTAGGTGACCATACACTTATCAAATACAATGGTAACGGTGGTAATATCAAAATTCCTGACGGAGTAAAAGCTATCAGCAGTATTTTTACAATGAGAGACTATTTTGAAAGTGGTCACAATTACTGCCTTAACAGTACAGTTACAGGTATTGAAATTCCAAACAGTGTTGAGTATATATGGGGAGATGCGTTTGCAAACTGTGTAAATCTTAAAGAAATCGTAATTCCTGACAGTGTAAAAGAAATCGGTGGAGCAGCTTTTAAAGAATGTTATTCTCTTGAAAAAGTTTATATTCCTGAAAGTGTAACAGCTATGGATTATGAGGATATATTCAAATACTGTGACAATGTAAGCATATATGGTGTAAAGGGTTCGACTGCTGAAAAATATGCAAAAGACCACAACATACCGTTTGTTGAATGGGTAAGAAACAACAATAACAACAACAATAACAACAACTCAAACAATAATAACAACAATAACAATACAAACAACAACACAAACAACGTCAACAACACAACAAACAACAATGATGTTCCCGCAACAGGCGACAACACATTCACTATGGTAGCTTTAACAGCTGTGGCTGTGTCGGGTGCTGTTGTACTCCTTGCAAAAACCCGTAAGAAAAAAGCCGAATAATTATTAAAAACATTCTCCTGAAAAATTAAGGCAACCGCCGTACCGAGTCTGCATAGGTACGGCGGCTGTCTTTTTTATATGGCTTTTACCGTTTAAAGTGCTATTAAAATAAAGCTCAAAATGCTGAAAAAACTCAGAAAATATCGGGTAAAACAAAATATTTATGCTTGACAAAATACGGCGGAATATGCTACAATCTTAAATTGTAGGCGAATGACCTATGACACGGGTTTTTGTCGTTAAAGAGAATATATTACCTGTATTGTTGTAAATATTTTCAGTAAATTGCGACAAAACGTATAAAACCGTTGTTTTTCGGGCAATATTTACTTTGTCCGTTAAGCATATATACTTTATGCAAGGAGGTGCGATGAATTGCCAACATTTAACCAGTTAGTTCGTAAGGGCAGAGAAGTATCTGAGAAGAAAGCAAAGGCTCCTGCATTGCTCAAAGGCTGGAACTCAAAAAAGCGTACAGCTATTGACCAGAACTCTCCACAAAAGAGAGGCGTTTGCACAGCCGTTAAAACTGCTACACCTAAGAAACCTAACTCAGCTATCAGAAAGATTGCCAGAGTAAGACTTTCTAACGGTATCGAAGTTACTTCTTATATCCCCGGTGTAGGACATAACCTTCAGGAGCATAGCGTTGTACTGATTCGTGGCGGACGTGTAAAGGATCTCCCTGGTGTACGTTACCATATAATCCGTGGTACTCTTGATGCTCAGGGTGTTGCTAAACGTATGCAGGCTCGTTCTAAGTACGGTGCAAAGCGTCCAAAGGCGGGTGCCGCTAAAAAGTAATCTGAAAACTTTAATTTCAGAACTACATTCTTAAGGATTTACGTTTTTAATGATTATGCAATACAGAGATGTATTTTTATATATATGTTATGCCTCTCTGTATGGCCGACGGAAGCAAAGTCCTTTCGAGTACCTATGATATTCATTTATTGTGAAGGAGGGAAGTAAGATGCCAAGAAGAGGTAATGTCGCAAAACGTGACGTTTTGCCGGATCCGGTTTATAATTCAAAGCTTGTAACACGTCTTATTAACAACATCATGTATGATGGAAAGAAGGGCGTAGCCCAGAAAATCGTTTATGGTGCATTTGACATCATCAACACAAAGACAGGCAAAGAACCGCTTGAGGTTTTTGAACAGGCAATGGAAAATGTTATGCCTACTCTCGAAGTTAAGGCTCGCCGTGTAGGTGGTGCTACTTATCAGGTTCCTATGGAGGTTCGTGAGGAGAGAAGACAAACACTCGGTCTTCGTTGGATTTCAAGATATTCAAGAGAGAGATCCGAAAAGACAATGAGAGAAAGACTTGCCGGAGAAATCCTTGACGCTGTTAACGGTGTCGGCGGTGCTGCCAAGAAGTGTGAAGAAACTCACAGAATGGCAGAAGCAAATAAAGCATTTGCTCATTACAGATGGTAATAACCACTGCCAAACGCATTATGACAGTGCAGCTTAATACGGCTTTTATGCCGCCAATAAAAATTAAGGAGGATACAAATGGCAAGGCAAGTATCACTTGAAATGACTCGTAATATCGGTATCATGGCTCACATTGATGCCGGTAAAACCACAACAACAGAACGTATCCTTTTCTACACCGGTATCAACCATAAGATTGGTGAAACACACGACGGTGCTTCAACAATGGACTGGATGGTACAGGAGCAGGAAAGAGGTATTACAATCACTTCCGCTGCCACAACTTGCTTCTGGTATGGAAGCAACCATGACAAAGGAAAACACAGAATAAACATCATCGACACTCCCGGACACGTTGACTTTACAGTTGAGGTTGAGCGTTCACTCAGAGTACTTGACGGTTCAGTAACAGTCCTCTGTGCAAAGGGCGGCGTTGAGCCACAGTCTGAAACAGTATGGCGTCAGGCTGACAAATATAATGTTCCTCGTATGGCTTATGTCAACAAGATGGACATTATGGGTGCAGACTTCTACCGTGTTGTTCAGATGATGAAAGACAGACTTAAATGTAATGCTGTTCCGATTCAGCTCCCGATTGGTGCTGAGGACACATTCAAGGGAATTATCGACCTCGTTGAAATGAAGGCTGATGTATATTATGACGATATGGGTCAGGATATGAGAGTCGAGGAAATTCCTGAGGATATGAAGGAACTCGCTGAAAAATATCATGCAGACCTTATCGAACATGTTTGCGAACAGGACGAAGAACTCCTTGAAAAATATCTCGAGGGTGAAGAACCAAGCATTGGAGATGTCAAGAGAGTTATCCGTAAGTCAACAATCGACAATACAATGGTTCCTGTTGTATGCGGTACATCTTACCGTAACAAAGGCGTTCAGAAACTTCTTGACGCTATCGTTGACTATATGCCTGCTCCGACAGATATTCCTGCAATCCGTGGTGTAAACCCGGAAACAGATGAAGAAGTTGATGTTGAGGCTTCTGATGAACTTCCGTTTGCAGCACTTGCATTCAAGATTGCAACAGACCCGTATGTAGGTAAGCTCTGCTTCTTCCGTGTTTACGCAGGTACACTTAACGCAGGCTCTTCTGTTTATAACTCAACAAAGGGTGCCAGCGAGCGTATCGGTCGTATTCTTCAGATGCACGCTAACCACAGACAAGATATCGAAACCGTTTATGCCGGTGATATTGCTGCCGCAGTTGGTCTTAAAAATACAACAACAGGTGACACACTCTGTGACGAGGGACACCCTGTTGTACTTGAATCAATGGAATTTCCGGAGCCTGTTATCCGTGTTGCTATCGAGCCAAAGACAAAAGCCGGTCAGGAAAAAATGGGTATTGCTCTTGCAAAACTCGCAGAAGAAGATCCTACTTTCAAGGCTTATACAGACGAAGAAACAGGACAAACAATTATCGCCGGAATGGGTGAACTTCACCTTGAAATTATCGTTGACAGACTTCTCCGTGAATTTAAGGTAGAGGCTAACATCGGTAAGCCACAGGTTGCATACAAGGAAACAATCCGCAAGCCCGCAGATGTTGACGAAAAGTATGCAAGACAGTCAGGCGGTAAGGGACAGTACGGTCACGTTAAGATTAAACTTGAACCTAATCCTGGCAAGGGTTACGAGTTCGTTAACTCCGTTGTCGGCGGTGCTATCCCGAAAGAATATATTCCGGCTGTTGACGCAGGTATCCGTGGAGCTATGCTCTCAGGTGTACTTGCTAACTACAATGTTGTTGATGTTAAGGTTACACTTTATGATGGTTCTTATCACGAAGTTGACTCATCAGAAATGGCATTTAAGATTGCCGGTTCTATGGCATTCAAGAACGGTATGAGAAAAGCAGATCCTGTACTTCTTGAACCTATTATGAAAGTTACTGTTATTGTTCCTGAGGAATATATGGGCGACGTTATCGGCGACCTTAACTCACGCCGTGGTATGATTCAGGGTATGGAAGCAGTAGCCGGTGCTCAGAGAATAGTTGCTATGGTTCCGCTCGCTGAAATGTTCGGATATGCAACAGATATGCGTTCAAAGACACAGGGTCGTGGTCAGTATGTAATGGAGCCTGATTCTTATGCAGAAGTTCCAAGAAGTATTGCTGACACAATTATTACAGCCCGTACAAAGAAAGCTGAATAATTTTTTACAATAAAATTCTTAAAAATGCTTGCATTTTGGTCTTATTATTGGTAAAATAAGACCAAGGTGCAATGCTTATATATTACTTATTTAGGAGGTAAATTCCAATGGCTAAGGAAAAATTTGAAAGAACTAAACCGCACGTTAACATTGGTACAATCGGCCACGTTGACCACGGCAAGACTACACTTACAGCTGCTATCACTAAGGTTCTTAACCTTGAAGGCGACGCTGACTTCGTTGATTACGCTAACATCGATAAGGCTCCTGAGGAAAGAGAGCGTGGTATCACAATCAACACAGCTCACGTTGAGTATCAGACAGAAAAGCGTCACTATGCTCACGTTGACTGCCCCGGTCACGCTGACTATGTAAAGAACATGATCACAGGTGCTGCTCAGATGGACGGTGCTATCCTCGTTGTTTCTGCTGCTGATGGTCCTATGCCACAGACAAGAGAACACATTCTTCTCTCACGTCAGGTTGGTGTACCTTACATCGTAGTATTTATGAACAAGACTGACCAAGTTGACGATCCTGAACTTCTCGACCTCGTTGAGATGGAAATTCGTGAACTCCTTAACGAGTATGAATTCCCGGGCGATGATACACCTATTATCCGTGGTTCAGCTTATCAGGCTCTTTCATCTACATCTAAGGATCCTAACGCTCCTGAGTATGCTTGCATTCACGAGCTTATGGACGCTGTTGACGATTATATTCCTACTCCTGAGCGTAAGGCAGATCTTCCTTTCCTTATGCCTGTTGAAGACGTATTCACAATCTCTGGTCGTGGTACTGTTGCTACAGGTAGAGTTGAAAGAGGTCAGCTCAGAACATCAGAAGAAATCGAAATCGTTGGTCTTTCAGACGAAAAGAGAAAATCTGTTGTTACAGGTATCGAAATGTTCAGAAAGACTCTTGACTACGCTGAGGCTGGTGATAACATCGGTGTTCTTCTCCGTGGTATCCAGAAGACAGACATTGAGCGTGGACAGGTTATCGCTAAACCGGGTACAGTTCACCCACACACAAAGTTCAAAGGTCAGGTTTACGTTCTGACTAAAGATGAAGGCGGTCGTCATACTCCGTTCTTCAACAACTATCGTCCACAGTTCTATTTCAGAACAACAGACGTTACAGGCGTTATCAATCTTCCTGAGGGAACAGAAATGTGTATGCCTGGTGATAACGTTGATATGGACGTTGAACTTATCACACCAATCGCTATGGAAGAAGGACTTCGTTTCGCTATCCGTGAAGGCGGCAGAACAGTAGGTTCAGGCGTTGTTTCTAAGATTTACGAATAATTTTTCTTTCAGATAAACGATGATATGTAATTATCCCCTGTCGGAGAAATCCGTCAGGGGATTTTTGCGTTTAACTCTTGTGGAAATAGTGAGATAAGTGTATAATAACTTAAATGTAAAAATAACAAATTAGAATTTGTCATTTCGGAGTGATAACTATGGCATTAAATATCTTTGTCAGAGAACTTCAACAGGAAGAAACAGAAAAAGCATTGTGTCTGGTTTGGAAAGTATTTCAGGAATATGAGGCTCCCGACTATTCAAAAGAGGGTGTAGAGGAATTTTATAAAAGTATCAATGATGAAAACTATCTTTCTGAACTCTGTCTGTATGGTGCGTTTGTACAAAAAGAATTAGTCGGTGTGATTGCAACGAGAAGTCAGGGAACACATATAGCCTTGTTTTTTGTGGAAGGAAAATACCATCGTCAAGGTATTGGAAAGCAATTATTTCAAATTGCACAGGCAAGGTGTCCTATTGACAGAATGACTGTAAATTCATCACCATACGCTGTTCCAATATATCATAAACTTGGTTTTTGTGACACGAATACAGAGCAAATAGTAAATGGATTGAGGTTTACACCTATGGAATTTAAGTTATTGTAAAATAAACAGTACATAATTATCCCTTGTCGGAGAAATCCGTCAGGGGATTTTTTGCGTTTAAGTCTTGTAGAAATAATCATATAAGTGTATGGTAAGCAATAATATAAAAAATATTAAAATAGGCATTTACACTTTATAAAAATTATGATATAATGATTATATAAAGTGGTAATCTCTTAAAGGTAGATGATTATTTACATAAAGCAAGCAGAAAAATCATTAAATACT
>JAQXZA010000112.1 GCA_029226955.1 Clostridia bacterium
GAAAGGAGAAATCAGAATGAGCGAACAAATGAAGAAAACCAAAACAATCAACGGGATACCATACATTCTGAACGAGGACGATATGAAGTATTATCCGACAGTGACAGAGGACAAAGAAAAGGGACTGACCTACACTCTCGACCCGAAAACATTCGTGTATTATCCGAATCTCAGCGTGACGGAGGACACGAGGGACATCGGGAGGTTCGGACACAAGAGGAAACAGTATCTCAAAGAGAACAAACCAATACTGTATATGCAGATGTTCGACGACCACAGCCTGACAGACCATTTGATAGAGGTCAACGAGTCGGCGGAGAAACAAATGGAAATGCTCCAAGAACAGATGATGAAATCGGAGGGAGTGACGGAAGAACTGAAAGCACAAGACCAGATGAAGTGGGTCAGAATGATGAACTCAATCAGAGCGAGAGCGGAAGAAATAGTGCTGAACAACCTGATTTACGCATAAAAGATAATACAGATATGACAGAGGCAGAGGAAAACGTTTCCACTGCCTCTTTTAATTTTACTGATTCCGAATCTGAAAACAATTTTGAACAGATAGGCTTTTTTGAAAGTGAAAACGAACCAAGCCGTCAGAATGAAATTGATAATTATGTTGTTTCAATACTTATGGGCGGTACAGGCACAGAGGACGGCAAATTCCGTGTAAATGACTTCTTCAAGGAAAATCATACAGCAAGAGAAAAAGCAGATTTTCTGAGAGATGAATATGGATGGAGCGGTTATTATAACGGTGCTGATGAATATCAGGCAACTGCAAAGGGAATGTCACTTGTACATACAGACAAAGAAAATCCCGAAAACAACATAAGCGTTTTTCTGAAATGGAATGAAGTCGCAAAATATATTGACAGACTGACAAAAAATAATGCGTACATCACTCAACAGGATATTGATGAACGCATAAGACACGCAAAGTATGTACTTAAAAACTATGGCAGAAGTGATTTTCCTGACAGATTTTATATAGAAAATGCCGAAAAGATACTTGACAGCTACAATATAGATTACACCAATCTTCTTCCGGACAGTCAGACGGAAACTCTGACAGACGATATAACAGCCGGTGATGTCAGAAAACTGACAGACAATATTCCCGAAAATTCAGAAATTCCCGACACAACAGCCGTAAAAGCAGATAATATTGACCTGTACTCAATTCTTGCTGAACATATTACCGTGCCGGTTAAAATACCCGATGAACCGTCAAACTCTATTGTTTCTGACGCAAGACAAACAAGTTATAAAAACTGCCGCATACAATATGATGATTACGGCTTTGCACTTATCGGCGACACTGAAAAAACTGAGGGAATGATATTGCAATCCTACGGCAATATTACTCCACAGGCACTTGTTGATAAACTTACAGCAAAACATTATGAATTTTTAATTGATGAAATTCAGCAGGAACAGGTAAATTCTGAAAATACAACAGAAGTCGGACAAGTTGTCCAAGTTGAACCTGAAACAACAGAAGTTACTGAAAAATCTTCTGTATCAGAACAAAGTATGACGGTCGGAAACAGTATTGAATACGATGATAAAATTTGGACGATTAAAGAAATTGATGAAGATAACAACCGTATTGTACTTGAACGAGAAACAGGCAACATAATTATTCCTCACGAAAGTATGGATTTGTTTTTATCTGATGTTATAAACTCTGTATCAAAAAGTCAGACACCTGAAAATACAGAAGTCGGACAAGTTGTCCAAGTTGAACCTGAAACAACGGTTGATAAAACAGAAAAAGCCTTTTATGACATTTTAACTTCTATGCGTGACCAATACCATTTTGAATACGGAAACGATAAGTGTCAGGTGTTGGCAAGAGAAATAAAAGGAATAACCGACACAACATCTGCCGTCACAGATTGGCTTAACAATCAAAATGTGCGTAATCAGTTGAATCTTGATATAAAGATATGTTTAGTTAAGAATGGTTATCCGCCACAATACAGTTCGGAAGCAGTCAATAAGGTTATAGAGCAGATAGAAAATTCCGACAGGATTTATAATAAGCCGACTGCACAAGATACCGAACCCGGACAAGTTGTCCAAGTTGCCGATATTCAAAAAAATGAAACCGCACAGAATACATATCATATAACCGATAACGCTCTCGGTGCAGGAAAACAGAGTGAAAAATATCAGAACAACATCAATGCGATTAAAACACTTAAAAGCGTTGAAGCCGAAAACCGCACAGCGACAAAAGACGAACAGGAAATACTCTCAAAATATGTCGGTTGGGGCGGCTTATCCCCTGTTTTTCAGCCGAATCATAAATGCTACAATGAATTGAAAAATTTATTGACCGACAGCGAATATGAACAGGCAAGAAAATCAACTATGACAGCGTTTTATACTTCCCCTGTTATTATCCGTGAAATGTACAACAAACTTGCCGATATGGGATTTAAGGACGGAAAACTGCTTGAACCGTCTTGTGGTGTCGGTAATTTTATCGGCACAATACCTGATAACATAAATGCAAAGGTTACAGGTGTTGAACTTGACAGCATAACAGGCAGAATTGCAAAACAGCTTTATCCTGACGCTGATATACAGGTTTGCGGTTTTGAAAACAGCAATCTGAAAGAAAACAGCTTTGATGTGGCTGTCGGCAATGTTCCGTTTGGGGATATAAGAGTGTATGACAAGAAATATAACAAGGACAACTTGCTTATACACGATTATTTCTTTTCAAAGTCGCTTGATATGGTTAAGCCGGGCGGTGTTGTTGCCTTTATTACATCAAAAGGTACGCTTGACAAACAAAATGATAATGCCCGTCGTTTGATTGCCGAAAAAGCCGACTTCTTAGGGGCTGTAAGGCTGCCAAACAACGCTTTTAAGGCTAATGCGGGTACTGATGTCACCTCTGATATTATCTTCTTACAGAAGCGTACAGAGCCTGTTGAGATAACTCTTGATAATGAGCCGTTATGGATAAAAACGGCAAAAGACGAAAACGGCATTGAAATGAACGCTTACTTTGCCGAAAATCCGCAACAGATATGCGGCATTATGGAAATGCAGTCAACACAATACGGTTTTGACAGTACCTGTGTTCCTACATCAACAAAGTTGTCCGAACAGATAAGAAACGCAATGCAGAATATCAACGGCACAATATCAACAGAAAAAGCCATTGAGGAAGAATTTGAAAATTCCGCAGAAAGCGTTGCCGTACCGTCAAATCTGAGAAACAGCAGCTTTTTCTTTTCGGACGGTAAGCCTTATTTTTACGAAAATAATTCTGTCAGAGATGTTCAACTTCCGAAAAAAGAAAAAAATTCAGACCGCCTGAAAGGTATGATTGTTATCCGTGATACAGTCAGACAACTCCTTGATATGCAGCTTGACGAAAATACCACAGATGATGAAATCAAAGCAGTTCAGAACGGTTTATCAAATTTTTATGATGATTTTACCGCAAAATTCGGACGGCTGAACAGTAAAGAAAATACAAACATTTTCAAAGATGACTCCTCTTTGCCCCTGTTAAAATCTCTTGAAAAAACAAATCAGCAAGGCGAATTTATCGGTAAAGCTGATATTTTCAGCAAAAGAACAGTTAAGGCACAGACAACAGTTACATCAGTTTCTTCTTCTGTTGACGCTCTTGCTGTGTCCTTGTCGGAAACAGCAAAGGTTGACCTTGACTATATGGCACAGCTTACAGGCTTTGACAAAGATAAAATTGTCAGTGACCTGAAAGGTGCAATTTTTGCATTACCAAACAGCGACAAATATGTAACCGCAGACGAATATCTGTCAGGTGACATACTGACAAAACTTGAAAAAGCACAAAAGGCTTATGACGGCGGTGATGACCGTTTTGCCGATAATATAGCCGCTCTTAATAAGGCAATGCCGAAAAAACTTGAAGCAAGCGAAATTGATGTCCGGCTCGGTGCAACTTGGATAAAACCTGAGTATATCAGAGATTTTATATATGATTTGCTTGGTACACCTGCGTATCATAAAGTTCCGTATATGGAAAAATCATATATTGATGTTCAGTATTCTGATGTTACAGGTAAATGGTTTATTACAAATAAATCCTCAGACAAATTTAATGTCCTTGCAACCACAACATACGGTACAAAGGATAAAACAGCATATCAGCTTATTGAGGACGCACTTAATCTTAAAAGCACAACAGTCAAAAAGCGTGAAGAAATAAACGGCAAGGAACAGTCTGTTGTTGACAGGGATAAAACCGTTGCTGTACAGGCAAAACAGGATTTAATCAAAGAAAAATTCAAAGAATGGATTTTTGCCGACAAAGACCGCCGTGACGATGTTGTCAACACTTATAACCGCCTGTTCAATACAACACGCAACCGTGAATATGACGGCAAATATCTTAATTTTGTCGGAATGAATCCTGAAATAGAGTTACGTCCACATCAGCTTAACGCTGTTGCCCGTTGCTTATATGGCGGTAATACACTTCTTGCCCACGAGGTAGGAGCCGGAAAAACCTTTGAAATGATAGCTGCGGCTATGGAGGGAAAACGGCTCGGACTGCATAGCAAGAGTATGTTCTGTGTGCCTAATCACCTTACGGAGCAAATCGGAGCTGACTTTTTGAAACTTTATCCAAACGCTAATATTCTTGTTGCGACCAAAAAGGACTTTGAAAAGCAAAACCGTAAAAATCTTATGGCAAAAATCGCAACAGGCAATTATGACGCTGTTATAATCGGTCATTCGCAGCTTAGTATGATACCTGTTTCGGCAGAACGACAGGAACAATTCATACAGAATCAGATTGACGAGGTTGTCGCAGGTATAGAAGAACTGAAAGCAAGCAACGGAGAACGCTTCCAAATCAAGCAGATGGAAAAAACAAAACAAAATCTTGAAACAAAGCTGCAAAAACTTCTTGATTCTCCGAAAGATGATACAGTAACCTTTGAACAGCTTGGTGTTGATAAACTGTTTCTTGATGAAGCACACGAATTTAAGAACCTGTTTTTGAGTACAAAAATGACAAATGTGTCGGGTGTTACAACATCAGATAATGTGCAGAAAACAGCAGATTTATTTATGAAAACACAATATCTTGATGAAATTACGAACAGCAAAGGTCTTGTGTTCGCAACAGGCACACCTGTATCAAACTCAATGTGCGAAATTTACAATATGATGAAATATCTGCAAACCGACCTTTTGAAGAATAAAAACCTTTATCATTTTGACTCTTGGGCGAGTACATTCGGAGAAAATGTTACTAAATCCGAACTTGCACCGGAGGGCAACGGTTACAGAGTTAAAACAAGATTTTCAAAGTTTTATAATCTTCCCGAACTGATGTCAATGTTTAAGGAATGTGCCGATATACAAACCGCCGATACGCTTAATCTTCCGGGAATACCCGAATGTGAGATACATAATGTCGCAGTCGAACCTACGGAAATGCAAAAAGAACTTGTTGAATCATTGTCGGAAAGAGCGTCTAAAATCCATAACCGTGAGGTTGAGCCTTATGAGGACAATATGCTTAAAATCACGACAGACGGCAAAAAGATAGGTCTTGACCAAAGACTGATAAATCCCGACTTACCCGACGAACCGGGAACAAAGGTAAATGTCTGTGTTGATAATGTTTTTGATATATGGGACAAAACCAAAGAAAACAAATCAACACAGCTTGTCTTTTGCGATACATCAACACCAAAGGGCGACGGTTCATTCAATCTTTATGACGATATAAAAAATAAACTTGTCGCAAAAGGTATTCCGTCTGATGAAATAGCGTTTATACACGAGGCTTCAACTGAGGAACAGAAAGAAAAACTCTTTGCAAAGGTTCGTGCAGGAGATGTCCGTGTTCTTATCGGTTCTACAAAGAAAATGGGTGCAGGCACAAATGTTCAGGACAGGCTTGTTGCAAGTCACGACTTGGACGCACCGTATAAACCGTCAGATATGGAACAAAGACGGGGACGAATGGTGCGACAGGGCAACAAAAATAAAAAAGTTGACCTTTACCGTTACTGCACCAAAGATACCTTTGACGCATATCTTTTCCAAATGCTTGAACGCAAGCAGAAATTTATCGGACAGGTTATGACATCAAAGTCGCCACAGCGTAGATGTGATGACATAGATGAAGCGGCACTGTCTTATGCTGAGGTTAAAGCACTTTGCGTTGGTGATCCCCGTATAAAAGAAAAAATGGAGCTTGATGTTGATGTTGCAAAATTACAGGTTGAACGCAGTAACTATCAGCAGGAACAGTACAATCTTCAAGATAAGGTTGCTGAAATCGAAAAGAAGATTGATATTCTCAAAAATGTTATCCCGAAAAAT
>JAQXZA010000113.1 GCA_029226955.1 Clostridia bacterium
TCCTGTCTTAATGTTCTGATACAGTTTTTCATGCGAATCTCTCTCCAATCTTTTTCATTGTAGACGAACGAATACAATCGTCTGCAACTTTTATCATTCATATTTTCGCATAAATTTATATTTCGGACAAGACGTAGGTTGACTTGACGGTTACCTTAAAAGCAGCCCACAAGCCCGCTTAAACTGGGCATTTCTTAGAGAGTAAACATACCGTCTCCACATGAAAATATTAGGCTATTTTCGGCATTAGGTTTAAATGGTCAAAAATCCTGTATTTATCATATTTCGTGGTAGTTCTTGTGAGTATTAATTTTGATTGACTGTAAAGTTAAAAGTAGGCTATTTAATTTATTAAATTATAAATCACCTTGATAATTGTCAGTCCAAAGTCAACAAAAAAGCTCTTTTGTTTTTCAGAATAGGAATTTCTTTCTAAAATTGCTTCATTTGTAGCGTGACGGAAGCATTGCATTTTCTTCCTATAACTGGTCACGGTTTCGTTTGAAATATAATCAAAGCAAATTGAGGAATAATTCGGTGTGATAAAGTTCCCATCCTTCTTAAGCATATTTTCTATTAGATTGGCAATTTCAGAAAGTTTTTCATCAGTACTCATATTATTAAAAGATGCTTGCCGATTTGAAATTTCAATAAACTTCTGATCTATTGAATTATCAATTCCTATATGATTGGACTTTAACTCAAAGGTTAATCCCGCAACAAAAGTTCTTCTTGTTGCGTATCGGACAGTTCCATTGACATCGCCGCCTTGGGCAATGATTCTATTTCTTATTTCCCCATAGGTAAAGTCGCTAGGGTCAACAGGTGGCCGTGCCAACAGTCTAGGAAATTCCTTTATCTCATATCCCATTCTGTATAGATAATATGTTACGAGGTAAAACCAACATTTATTTTCATCGCTGGCAAAGCTCACTTCAGGCTGGCATAATTCCCTGAACTTTGTTATTGCTTCTTCTGCATCAAACACTTCAAATGCACAATCATCAACTTCTGTATATTCATCAAAAACGTTATAGACTCTGTTTACATTCTTAATAGAATCATAAAAGCGGTAATGATATTCCGATTCTTGTATGTTTTGAAAATAATACTCTTTTATATCCATTTATCAAAAACTCCTCTATTACTGTTTTTTCTTTGAACTGTACTTTTTACTTTTCCGTTGTAAAACTCCGTTTTCAGATACATCTAAATTACTCCTCTGTATTTTTTCTTCTTGAACAGCATCAAACATCTCTTTTGAAATGATCGCCGGATGAGAATTGTTTAACCTATAAATCTGACCTTCTTCACCATCCACATTCACTACTGCGATACCTATGTATTTTTCGTTACTTAGCATCTCTGCTACGGTACGTTTAGGCCATTTAGATTTTCCTGAAGGTGATTTGATACCTCTATTTTGAAGTTCCTTAACTATGCCCAATATGCTTTTGCCGCTTAAATACAAATCAAATATCAGTTTAACAATTTCTGCCTGTTCTTCATTGATTACAAGATCACCATTTTCATCTTTATCATATCCTTAACATTTCCTACGATAAAAACCTAAGCTGCCATTCTTGGCTCGCTGCTTGATCCCCCATTTGATATTAGCACTTCGTGTTTCGTTCTCTGCTTGCGTACAGGCTTCTATGGTAGATATTAAAAGTGAACTTCCAACAGTTAAAGTATCAAGTTCTTCTTGTTTGAAAATAATTCGCACTTGTGACTCTCTTAAAGTGCTTATTGCATCAAGTACTTCGACAGTATCTCTTCCAAGTCTGCTAATGTTCTTTACTACAACGATATCCGTAAGTCCGGCTCTACATTCTTCAATCATTTTATGAAATGCAGGACAGGCAGATCCTTTTTTAGAGGATGCAATATCTATATGGATATCGACAAGTTTCCAGTTGTTATGCCCGGATACAAATCCAACCAGACCAGAAATCTGTGCCTTTAAACTTTCCAGCTGTTCCATACTGTTAGAACTCACACGAGCATAGATGACAACGTGCTTTATGGGTTCGCTCGTCTTTGCCGGTATCACTCTTACCTTACCTGGCATAACCACTTCTCCTTTCTAAATAGGCTACTCATTTTACTGTTTATCGCATATGATTATTAGCCTAATTTCCTTTTGCTTTTCATAAAATAAGGAATAAACATTCTTGTTTGCCCAACCTGTTCTCAATACTTCTGTCTATCCAACTATAAAAATCACAAGGTTTTACGGTACTTTTCGGTCATTTTTCAACACTTGATTTTCAACTTTCAAAACACCGAAAAAGCCTTATATTTCAAGCATTTTCACACTATCAATTATGTACTTTAGTCAACAGAACCACGCACTCAACATGTACAGTTCTCGGAAATAAATCAACAGGGGTGATTTTTTCGGCATTATATCCGTATTCGGAAAAAATCTTTATATCTCTTGCAAGAGTCGCCGGGTCGCACGAAACATATACAACTCTTGACGGCGACATTGACGAAATTGTCGATATAAGTTTGCTGTCACAGCCTTTTCGTGGCGGGTCAAGTACAATACAGTCGGGTTTTATTTTACGTTTTGATAAAGCCTCTGCCGCTGATGAAGCGTCAGCACATATAAATTCAGCGTTTTCAATACCGTTGAATTTTGCATTTTTCTTTGCGTCCTCTATTGCCTGGGGAATAATCTCTACGCCTATGAGTTTTTTAGCATTATGAGCCATTGTAAGTCCTATCGTGCCTGTTCCGCAGTACATATCAATCAATGTTTCGTCTGACTTTAAGTCCGCATATTCCGCCGCAATGCCGTAAAGACGTTCTGCCTGAGTCCTGTTCACCTGATAGAACGACAGCGGTGAAATACGGAATTTCAATCCGCAAAGTTCATCTGTAATATATCCATCACCATAAAGAGTACGGCATTTTTTACCCACAATTACATTTGTTTTGTCGGTGTTGGTGTTCAGTACAACTGTTTTAAGGTTAGGAACATTATCGACCAATAACTGCACAAGCTGTTTTTCGTGGCGGAGTTCGTTGGCGTTGGCAATAATACATACCATAAGTTCATCGGTCTTTTCGGCATAACGCAAATATAAATGACGCAATATTCCTGTATGAGTCTGTTCGTCATAAGGCTTGATGTTTATGCTGTTTGCCCATTCAAGAAAAATTTTTATTGCCGGTGCAAACGCTTTTGACTGTAAATGACATTCGTCAAGCGGAACAACCCTGTGACTTCTCGGCGCAAAAAATCCTACACATATTTTTCCGTTTTTGTCGGCAGTTACAGGTAGCTGAGCCTTATTGCGATAAAAGTTACAGCTTTTCGCACCTATGATTTTTTCGATAAGACCGCTGTCAACACCGCCTATGCGTGTCATAGTATCTACAACACGCTTTTGCTTAAATTCAAGTTCCGCTGAATAGTCTATATGCCTGAATGTACAGCCGCCGCATTTTCCGAAAACGGCACAGTCAGGTTCTTTACGCTGATTTGATGGGGATATGATTTCTTCTGCTCTGCCGTATGCGTAATTTTTTGCCGATTTTACTATTTTAACGGATACTGTGTCGCCGACAGCCGTTGACGGTACGAAAACAGCAATTCCGTTAATTTTGCAAACACCGCTGCCTTCTGTCGTATAGTCTGTTATTTGTGCTGTGTATATTTCATTTTTTTTAAGCTCCAAATTATTGTCCTCACTTCAAGTATTTTATATAAATTATGATAATGCCTGAACAAATAAAAATCAAGTAATATATTTGTCAACTTAATTTTAAATACAGGTTGACAATTCGTAAAAATTATTCTATAATATGGGAAGTATTTTATTAAGGGAGAGAAAAAACAATGAACAACATTGAAAGCGAAAAAACAAATGTGACTGAAAAATCATTCAACAACCCGAAAAACACTAAAAAAAGCGTCATACTTGATATGGTGTATGCTGCCGTGTTTACCGCAATAATTGCCGTACTGGCACAGATTTCAATTCCGCTCGGAATTATCGTTCCATTCACACTGCAAACTCTTGGTGTTTTTATTGCAAGTGCTATGCTTGGCTGGAAAAGAGGAACACTCAGCGTTATTCTCTATGTTCTTCTTGGCATCATAGGCTTGCCTGTATTTGCGGGATTTTCAGGCGGTGCTGCCGTTCTTTTCGGAGCAACGGGCGGATATATCATAGGCTTTATCTTCACTGCTCTTGCAGTAGGATTTATGACAGATAAGCTTGGAAGAAAACTTTGGGTGCTTGCTGTTTCTATGGTTGTCGGACTTTTGCTTTGCTATATTTTCGGAACAGCGTGGTTTATTATACTCTATAATATGCAGGGAAAGGCAATGGATATTATAACGGCTCTTGGCTATTGCGTATTCCCGTTCCTTATTGCCGACGGACTGAAAATTATCGTTGCGGCAGTATTGGTAAACCGTCTTGACAAAATTATCAAGCTTTAAATTCCGTCCCCATCATAGCCTGTGCATACAGTTTTTTGTGGGTAAAGGATACAGTAAAGATTTTATCACAAGTATGAGCCGTATTATTGATATTCTTAACACTGAAAATCCCGTACTTATTCTTACAGATGGCTGTGATATTATATGCACCGACTGCCCGAACAACATAAACGGCAAGTGCAAAAATCACGCAAAAGTAAACGCTATTGATAAAAGCTGCCTTGCTGAATACGGACTTGATTTCGGCACTGAAATACGCTGGAATGACCTGAAAAAACTTGCATACGATAAAATTATTATTCCCGAAAAAATTCCGGAAGTATGCAAGGATTGTTCGTGGCAATGCAAAACAAACAAATAGAATCAAAGCACCAAAAACAGTTTTGAAATTCTGTTTCCGGTGCTTTTTAATTTTATTGCAGTTGTCCCGAAGTTCCGACCTTTGAAAACAAACGCTTTGTTTCAAATTTCAGTCCCTGATGTTCTTTTAATGATAAGTCGGGGTCTTTTTCAAGTATCATTTTTGCGGCTGTCTGGGTTTCTTCAAGCAGAGTCATTGACGATATATCCGCAATTTTCAGTTCAGGTAGTCCGTGCTGTCTTGAACCGAAAAAGTCACCTGGCCCACGCAAACGCAAGTCCTCATCAGCAATTTTAAAGCCGTCATTGGTTTTGCACATAACACGCAAACGTTCAAGGCTGCTTTCTTTCTGAATATCCGAAACAAGAATACAATAGGATTTATTTTTTCCACGTCCTACACGACCTCTTAACTGGTGTAGCTGTGAAAGTCCGAACCTCTCGGAATTTTCAATCATCATTACCGTTGCATTAGGTACATCAACACCAACCTCAATAACCGTTGTTGAAATAAGTATATCAATATTTCCTGCTGAAAATTCCGACATAATATTGTCTTTTTCTGACGGTTTCATTTTTCCGTGAAGAAGTGCAATTCTGTAACTGCCGAGAAATGTTTTTTTCAGCCGTTCGACATATTCCTTTGCTGAGGCGAGATTAGTTTCGTTCTGTTCGACAAGAGGGCATACAATATAGCATTGGTTTCCGTTGTCTATATGTTTTTTCAAAAAGCCATAAGCACGTTGACGCTTTGAACCGTCAATAAGGAATGTTTCAACTTTTTGCCGTCCCGGCGGCAGTTCGTCAAGAATTGAAAGGTCAAGGTCGCCGAAAATCATCAGTGCAAGAGTCCGGGGGATAGGTGTTGCCGACATTACAAGAATATGAGGACTGTCGCCCTTTTCGATAAGCGTTGAACGCTGTGCAACACCGAAACGGTGCTGTTCGTCCGTTACAACAAGACCGAGTTTTTTAAACTCTACATTTTCGGAAATCAATGCGTGTGTTCCGATTATTATGTCAATACTGCCGTCTTTCAGGTTTTCATAGATTTTCCGTTTTTTTGCGGCGGTCACCGAACCCGTAAGCAATCCGACATTTACATCTGTGCCGTCAAATAATTCCGACAGAGTTTTAAAGTGCTGTGCGGCAAGAATTTCCGTAGGTGCCATAAACGCACACTGCAAACCGTTTTTTACAGCGGTATAGCACACGGCGGCGGCAACGGCGGTTTTTCCTGAACCGACATCACCCTGAACAAGTCTGTTCATAGGGGAGGGCTGATTCATCATATCCGAAACACACTCGCTGACCGCCTTTTTCTGTGCATTAGTCGGGGAAAAGGGGAGAAACGAAAAAAATTCATCACTGTAATCTTTTTGTATTTGATGAGTAGTTGCCTTTTTTCGTCCACCCTTAATCTGCACCATTCCAAGCTGTAAAATCAGCAGTTCTTCAAATGCAAGACGTTTTCTTGCCGACAAAAGCGAATTTTCGTCTTTCGGAAAATGTACGTTTCTTATCGCAAAATCAAGACTGCAAAGTCCGAATTTGTCAAGTATGTTTTCGGGAACAGGGTCGTTTATTTTTTCGGGCAACATAGCTATTGCCTGACGGACAGCACTTTCAATCTGACGGCTTGTAAGATTTGCCGTCTGAGGATAGACAGGGTGTATTCCCTCGCCGACATCAGCCGGCAATACCGTAGGCGACGCCATTTCATAAAGCGAAAAATTATGTTTTAATGTTCCGTAAAACAGAAATTCACCGCCGTTTTTCAGCTTGTCATAAGTATATTTCTGATTAAAAAATGTTACTGTCATTCTGTCGTAGCCGTCGCATACATCTAACTTGAAAATCGTCATATTTCCCCTTATTCTTGCCGGCGGATATGCTCCCTCAATATTGGCTTTTATACAGCACATATTGTCAGTCGGTGCGTCAGCAATACGGTAAGGGTGACTCCAATCCTCGTATGCACGTGGATAAAAATGCAGTAAAGTGCCGACAGTATCGACACCGAGCTTATGGAAAAGCTCAGCCCGCCTACTGCCGACACCATTTAACTGTTGTATCGGAATTTTAAACAATGATGACATAAAAACACACTTTCGATTAAAATTCGTCTTTGCAATTATTCAACCGCAAGAATGAAGTAATAAACAGGCTGTCCGCCGTTAATGAGTGTAACCTCTATGTCAGAACCGACTTTTGACTGAATTGCCTGTAAAGCAAGATTTGCCTGTGATTCGCTTATTCCATCACCATAAATAACGGTAACGTATGATGTATCACGGCTTATCATATCTTTTGCAAGTTTTACAACCGCACGTACAGGGTCTTTTTCTTTGTGAGTCAGTTTACCGTTGTTTAGTGCAATTATTTCTCCCTCTTTAATCTTTGTACTGCCAAATTCGGAATTTCTTGCGGCATAGGTTACCTGACCTGTTGAAACGGATTTTGCCGCCTGAGTCATATATTCCTTGTTGAGTTCAGGGGTTGAGTCGGCACTGTAAGAAAGCATTGCAACAAAGCCCTGTGGAATTGTCCTTGTCGGAATAATCACAACTTCTCTGTCGGTTACAAGTGGCACTACCTGTTCAGCGGCAAGGAGAATATTCTTGTTGTTCGGCAATACAAATACTGTTTTTGCCGGTGTTGCCATAACGGCTCTGTATATATCCTCCGTACTCGGATTCATACTCTGACCGCCCTCAATAATATGCTGACAGCCAAGGTCTTTAAAAACCGTTTCAAGTCCTTTTCCGGCGGCAACTGCAACAAAGCCTACTTCCTGTGTCGGCGGAACTTCCTTAAATTCTTCACGCTTTTTTTCTTCCGCCTCGTTTTTTGCCTTGGCTTTTTCGTATTCCTCGTTTGCTTTTCTGTGCTGTTCCTTCATATTTTCAATCTTTACAGTAAGCAACTGACCGTAAAGCAAACCTTCTTCGAGTGCCTTGCCCGGATTTTCTGTATGAACGTGAACCTTTATTATATCGTCGTCCTCTGCAACAACAACGCAGTCGCCGATTGTTTCAAGATATGCTTTGAGTTCAGCCGGACTTTTTGATGTTTCAGCGGCTTTTCCGACGATAAATTCAGTACAATAGGTAAAGTTTATTTCGCTGTCAAATTCAGCGGCAACATTTCTGAAAAATTCCTCTGTGCTGTTTTTCTTTTCGTCCTCTGCCGGAACAGGTGTATCAACATTTATCATTATTCCGTCACGAAGAAGTGAAAGCATACCGTCAAAAATAAGGCAAAGACCTTTTCCGCCGGCGTCAACAACACCGGCTTTTTTGAGTACAGGCAACATTTCAGGTGTCTGTTCAAGTGCCTCATAAGCGGCGGCACTTACTGCACCTAAAACTATAACCGGGTCAGAATCAACATCGGCTGCAATTTTGCCTGATTCACACGCCATTCTTGCAACAGTAAGAATAGTACCCTCTGTTGGATTTGTAACAGCCTGATATGCGGTATCAACCCCGACTTTGAGTGCGGAAATAAATTCTTTTCCGTCAACCTCGTCTTTGTCTTTAAGACCGTTTGCAATACCCTTGAAAAGCAATGAAAGTATTACTCCTGAATTGCCCCTTGCACCTCTCAGCATTGCCGACGCCGCTATTGACGCAACCTCGGATATACTCATAGACTCTACATTTTCGAGTGCCGAAACAGCGGAATTTATTGTCATAGACATATTTGTACCTGTGTCGCCGTCGGGAACAGGGAAAATATTCATTGAGTTGATAATCTGACTGTTTCGTGTAATATTGTTTGCACCCGAAATGAGTGCGTTTTTATAGCAAGAACCGTTTATCATCATTAACACTTCCTTAATGTATTTTGTTTCTGTGAAACAATATTATTTTATCATTTTCATCATAAGAAATAAAGACTGTTTTTTATCTGATTTCTACAATGAGTTTCATTGCGGTACGCTCGATTCCGTCAATTTCAATGCTTGTAAAAGCCGGAATACAAACAAGGTCAATTCCCATAGGTGCAAGGTATCCTCTTGCAACCGCTACGGATTTAAGTGCCTGATTTGTTGCACCGGCACCGACGGACTGAACCTCAACACAGCCGTAATCTCTTACGACTCCGGCAATAGCACCTGCTACGGAATTTGGTGAAGATTTTGATGAAACTTTTAAAACTTCCATTTGAACATTTCCTCCTCTGACATTTGTGTAATTTTTGGATTGTTAAAATAATAAGCTTAATCTTTATTATACTAAATAATATATGCAAAATCAATATTATAAAGAGGTTTTGTTCAAAAAAAGTGTTGTATTTTTGAGTTTTTTTATAAAATTTCCATTCTCTCAACGGATTTTGTTCTGCCTGTTTTTTCATCTACCTCAAAAATAATGCAGTCCATTTTACATTCGCCTGTCGCAAGGTCAAAACGTACAGGCATTTTTGTTTTGAATTTTTCGATTGCAAGTTCAGGTTTTACACCCAGAACGGACTCAATAACTCCTGTCATTCCTACGTCCGTAATAAATCCCGTACCGTTTTTGAATATTCTTTCGTCAGCGGTCTGAACGTGTGTATGAGTACCGAACATTGCCGATATTCTGCCGTCAAGATAATAAGCCATTGCGATTTTTTCGGCTGTTGCCTCAGCGTGAAAATCAAGAATAATTATTTTTGTGTCAATTTCCTTTAAAATTCTGTCTATTGTTGCATAAGGGTCGTCAAGGCTTTCAAGATACATAGTTCCCATAAGATTTATTACTGCCGCCTGTGTGCGTCCGAAATCATATATTGTCCAGCCTTTTCCTGGGGTTGTTCCGTCGGGAAAATTAGCCGGTCGGATAAGAAACGGTGAACTGTCAAACAATGGATAGCTTTCACGTCGTCTGAATGTATGGTTTCCGGCGGTAATTACATCAACACCGCTACTGAAAAGAAATTCAGCCGACGACGGAGTAATGCCGTTGCCGTCAGCGGAATTTTCACCGTTTGCAATAACAAAATCTATGCCCTTTGTTTTTTTCAGGGCGGGAAGTTTTTCACGGAGAAATTTACAGCCTATCGAACCGACAACATCACCTATTGCGAGTATATTCATAAAATTGCACCTGTCTTTGTTTTAGATTTATAATACATAGTGATTTTTAGATAAAACAACGGCACAGTCCTGTCCGGCTGTACCGTGTTTTAACAAAAAAGTTTTGTTTTAGGGTTTTTCCGCCTTGATTTCATCTGTTGTATCCGCACAGGCGATAGTAATGTCCTCGTCTTCTTCAAGGTCGTCAATGTCGGATTTTACATCATCAGCGGCAACTTCAACATCAGGCTGTTCCTTTTCAACGTTTTCAATTCCGTATTTTTCAACATAATTATAACGTTTCTGTGCCTTTTTCAGTCTGAGTTTTGCGTCCTTAATAACCGTACATATTTCTGACACGTCGGAATTTGCCGTATTGCCTTTGAGAACTTTGTAGTATTGTTTTCCGAGAGCAATATAGGCTTGTTCAAGAACCTCTTTTTCGTTTCTGATAACTGCGTCAAGGCGGTTAAGCTGAGCATATTTTCTGTTTTTGTCAATAATTGCATTAACCGACTGAGAAACGCTGTCGCCCACTTTATCAATAAAGCCCATAAAAAAATGCCTCCCTCAATTTATATTGAATTGAATTGAATTTATTTTATTATATAACATTTTTATTCCAATTAACAGTATTTTTTTATATAAATAGAAAATATATTTTTGAAAATCATACATTACTATGATATAATTATATGTATCAAAAAATCAAAAAGGACTGAACAACAATGAAATATATGATAGCCTCAGACATTCACGGGTCGGCATATTACTGTCAAAAAATGCTTGACGCATACAAAAACGAAAAAGCCGACAGACTGATTTTACTTGGTGATATTCTGTATCACGGCCCGAGAAACGATTTGCCGAAAGAATACAACCCTAAAAAAGTCATAGAAATGCTCAACGAATTAAAAGACGATATACTTTGTGTCAGGGGAAACTGCGAAGCTGAGGTTGACCAGATGGTGCTGAAATTCCCTGTACTTGCCGATTATGCGATTATGAACACCGACAGCCGAATGATATTCATAACACACGGTCATAAATTCAACGAACAAAATCTTCCGCCACTGCACAAGGGCGACATTCTTCTTCACGGTCACACTCACGTTCCGAAATGCACCGAACACGAAAACTACATCTATATGAATCCCGGTTCTGTTTCACTCCCGAAAGAAAACTCACATCACGGCTATATGACTCTTGAAAACAACACCTTCCTCTGGAAAAACCTTGACGGCAAAGTAATTCATAATTCATAATTCATAATTCATAATTCATAATTCATAATTCATAATTATTCTGCACTCTGCATTTTTAATATATTCCTTGAACGGTAACTTCACCAGAATTTATACAGATATTTTTACCTGTATAATCTTTGATTATTAGTTCGCCGTCTGCGTTAATGTCACAGGCTGTTCCCTCAATGGTTTTTCCGCTACGCTGAACAGATACCTTTCGTCCGAGTGTTGCACAAAGGGATTTAAAACTCTGTACATCTTCAAGCGAAAAGCTGAAAAGAAATGATGAAATTACTTCATCAAGTTTTTGTATGACACATTTAAAAAACGGATTTCTGTCAATTTTTTTGCCTGTTTCAATAAGCAGTGATGTTGCTTTCTGGCTTATTTCTTCGGGAAATTCCGTATGATTGACATTTATTCCGATACCTATTGCAACATAGTCAATCTGGTCACTTTGTGCCGCCATTTCAGTGAGAATACCGCATACTTTTTTGTTGCCGATAATTACATCGTTAGGCCATTTGATTTTTGCGTCACAGCCTGTATAATCCCTTATCGCAAGACATACGGCATAACCTGCCGCAAGTGTTATTGACGCAATAGCTGACGGCGGAAGTTCGGGACGTATAAGCAAAGTGAAATACAATCCGCCATTGTCGGATTTCCACACTCTGCCAAGTCTGCCTTTTCCGGCTGTCTGTTCCTCAGCGGCAACAATAAGACCGCTTTCTTCACCACTGTTTGCAAGACGCTTGACTTCTTCATTTGTCGAGTCAACGCTTTTCATAACTTTTATTTTTGTGCCGACGGAAGAAACATTCAGTCCGTCGGCAATAATATTTTCATCAAGGACATCAGGACTTTTTTCAAGTTTATAGCCTCTGTTTGTCAGGGAATTTATCACATAACCCTCGTCACGCAGTAAATTTATATTTTTCCATATTGCTGTTCTTGAAACACCGAGTTTTTTGCTGAGTTCCTCGCCCGACACATAGCCGTCGGCATTACGCAATAAAGATAATATTTCGGATTTCATTTTTATCAGCTCCATTCACAATTTGATTTAAAAAATACAGACGGAACAAATTTGTTCCGCCTGTTTTGATTTATGCTCTTACTGTTAATTTTTTCATAGCAACGGCAAGTGCCTTTGAAATTGCTGTTCCCGCAACAAAGCACACAGCAGCCTCGATAACACCGTTGATACCGACAAACGCTACGACAAATCCCAAAACATTTGTTGCACCGAGTGCCGACATAACCCCCTGTATAAATTCAGTATTAAAGAAACAAAGTACAAGTGCCGACATAAAGAACAGTGTGTTCATAAGCGGAACTGCAAGACAAGTAACGATATATGAAACGATTTTCGTTTTGTCGATTTTGCTGAGAGCGGAAAAAATCAATCCGCCGAGCCAGCCGGCAAGAACACGGGGGACAAGGCACACAATCAGGGTTAAGAACCAGTTTATCGACAGTAAGGTTGCACCAAAAGCACTCATTCCAAAACACTGTATAAAACTTGTGATACCGAATATTCCTCCGAGTATCGCACTGTCAACAGGTTTGAGTATTACTGCACCGATTGCAACAGGCAGAATAATGAACGTGATTTCAAGTCCGCCTGTACGCAAATATCCAAGTGGCGTAAACGTCATAAGGATAATTATTGCACTGAGTACGGCAAGAAACGTAAGGTGCTGGGTTTTTGACATAGATTTTTCCATAATGATTACCTCCTGCTGTTTTCATAAGAAATACAGCGAAATTAAAATAATAAAAAATTTATTGTGTACCCCTCGTAAAACGATGGGGTCAGACACCGTGTTTAATTAAGCAATAGGCATTGCGTCGCTGTCGTTGGCAGCCTCTGCGTCAGACGGTTCAACAGTTTCCTTTTTTGAGTATAAAGTCTTTTTTTCAGGAATTTCTGTTTTTTCACTTATATCAGACTTAACGGTTGTTTCGGCTTTGACTTCTTCAACGGTTTTTTCTTCGGGTTTAGGTTCGTCAGCAGCTTGTACACTGTCCGACGGCTTTGGTTCTTCGGCTGTTTCGTCGGCTGATTCGCCCGAAACATTCGCATAGGCAATAGTAATGTCGTCATCTTCTTCAAGCTGTTCAATATCGGGTTGTATAGCCTCGTCAGCCGAAATTTTTATAACAGGCTGTTTCGGTTTTGGCTCAGCAACACCGTTTTGCTTTATATATTCATAGCCCGCCTGAGCCTTTTTGAGTCTTGCTTTTGATTCCTCTATAACTTCACATATATGTGACATATCGGGAGTTTCAGTATCACCGTTAAGATTTTTGTAATATTGCTTTCCGAGTGCGATATATGCACGGTTAAGCACCTCTGTTTCACTTTTGATAACGGCACTGAGTCGGTTAAGCTGGGCAAGCTGTCTGCTTTTGTCAATTATTTTGTTGATTGAGTCCGACAGTTTAACGCTCGCATTGTCAATAAAACCCATAACAATTACATCCTTTTATAAGAAATTTATTCCAGAATAAAACAAGCATAATCAAATATACCAAAAGTATTATACAACATTTTCGACAAAAGTAAAAGCATTTTTTTCTATTCTTTGAAAAAAGCCTGAGTTTCGTCATATTCTCCGAGAGTAATGACATAATCGGTACGATTTTTGAGCATTTGATAAGCAATCTGACCTTTGACTGTTCCTTCAAAATAATATTGTCCGTCAGTTATATTTACAGTTGTTGTACTCCACTTCTTGTCACCGTATTCAAAATAGCCGCCGTTTTCGGCTGTTACAGAAGATGTAATACTGCTGTCCGCACCGCCCTCATCAACGGGAAATCCGTCAAGAGATATTTCATATTCTGCAACAACCCATTCAGCGTCCTGTCCGGGTTCTGTATAATTATATGACGAACTTTCGCTCATAAATTTTTTGACTATATCTGTTGCCTTTTGTCCGTGTTCAACCGCTGTAATGCGAATTGGTACATTTATATAGTTATGTTCCTTTGTGTTGTATTTTGCAACAATGCCCCAACTGTTAAGACCGAGCGGAGATGAAAGCGACGATGAAATAGTACGGATTTGTTCTTCGGACGATTCCGCTGATGAAGTATCGTCTGAATTTTCCGACTGTGTACCTGAAACAATTTCTGAAACGGACGATTCTGTCGTTGGTTCTTCCGAACCGCCGTCGGAATTATTCTTTGAGTTGTCTGCACAAGCCGTCAGCGACAACAGTACAAAAACAAACAAAACAGCAGATATAATTTTTTTCATAATATACCCCCTGGGAGAGCGACAGGCTGCCGCTGTCGAATTACGTTCAGACTTACTGTTACAACGAACTAAACTCAACACATAAAGTTACAGTCATAATAATTATGAATTATGAATTATGAATTATACATTATTATTGGTTTTTGCCGCAGCATTTTTTATATTTTTTGCCACTACCGCAAGGACAGAGGTCATTTCTGCCGACTTTTTGTTTTTTGGTTTTGCGGATTGTTTTGTTTGTGGATATTTCACCGTCAAGGTTGGTTGATGTAGGCTGTGCAACTTGCTCACGCTCCATAAACTTTCCGGCGGCTGCCTTTATATCATCTTCGGAATAATCCTTTTCTTCGTTTACGCTGTTGTTTTCCTCAGGTGATATTTCCTCAGTATTTATTTCCTCGTCGATATTAAATTCGGCTGTGATTTCTTCTTTTACTTCATCTGCGGCATTCTGTGCTTTGAGTGCCGCCATAGCTGCGGCTCTTGCACGACCGTTTGCGGCACGTTTTACTGCAAGTTCACGCATTTTGTTCTGTTCTTGCAGTCTTTCGCTTACTCTCTTAGGAACAACCATAAGCATTTGTACGGTGTCCTCACGGATTGATTTAATCATATCGTCGAACATATCGAAACCTTCGATTCTGTATTCAACAACAGGGTCGTGCTGACCGTATGAACGCAGACGGATACCCCTTTTGAGTTCTTCCATTGCGTCAATATGATCCATCCAGTAGCGGTCAACATTTTTGAGAAGATATACACGCTCAATTTCACGCATTGTTTCCTCAGGAATAAGTTTTTCGTTTTCTTCATATTCCTTTGTTGCCTTTTCGGTAAGTTCTTTTATAAGGTAGTCTTTTTCAAGTTTGTCAAGTTCTTCCGGAGTATAAACAAGTGTTTTGTCATCATCTTCATCAATCAGCCAGCCTTTGAGTGCCTCACGCAAACCGTCAAGATTCCAGTTGTCCTTGTCGTCGTGCGGCAGATATTCGGCAACCTTTGACTGCATTGTATCGGCAATCATCTTTATAATTGTATCTCTGAGATTTTCGCCGTTGAGAACCTGGTCACGCTGACCGTAAATAATTTCACGCTGACGGTTCATAACATCATCATATTCAAGAACGCTCTTACGTATATTGAAGTTTCGTCCCTCAACCTTAGCCTGTGCACTCTCAATAGTCTTTGAAAGCAGTTTGCTTTCAAGCGGAGTGTCCTCGTCGCCCGGCATTTTGTCCATAATCATAGAAATTCTGTCGCCGGCAAAAAGTCTTAACAGACTGTCCTCAGCCGAAAGATAGAAACGGCTTGCACCAGGGTCACCTTGACGACCTGAACGACCTCTCAACTGGTTGTCGATACGTCTTGACTCGTGACGTTCCGTACCCATAATGAACAGACCGCCCGCCTCACGAACCTTTTCCGCCTCAGCGTCAGTTTCCTTTTTATATTTTGCAAGAAGTTCCTGATATGTATTTCTTGCGTTTATGATTTCCTCGTCTTCGGTTTCGGCATAGCCTGTCGCCTCGTTTATCATATCATCAGAAAAGCCCATTCTACGCATTTCAGCTTTTGCAAGAAATTCATCATTACCGCCGAGTTTAATATCCGTACCACGACCAGCCATATTTGTTGCGATTGTAACGGCACCGAGTTTACCCGCCTGTGCAACAATTTCGGCTTCTTTTTCGTGCATTTTTGCGTTGAGGACATTATGCTTAATGCCTTTCTTTTTAAGTAATGCACTAAGTTCTTCCGACTTATCAATCGAAACAGTACCTACGAGTACAGGCTGACCGTTTTTGTTTGCCTCAATAATATCCTCTATAAGATTGTCAAACTTGCCCTTTTCTGTTTTGAAGATAACATCAGGGAGGTCAACTCTCTGAACAGGCTTGTTTGTCGGAATTTCGATAACATCAAGTCCGTAAATCTCGGAAAATTCCGTTTCCTCAGTCATTGCTGTACCTGTCATACCCGACAGCTTTTTGTAAAGACGGAAGAAATTCTGGAATGTGATTGTTGCAAGAGTCTTGCTCTCACGCTCAACGGTAACGCCTTCTTTTGCCTCGATAGCCTGATGAAGTCCCTCGTTGTAGCGTCTGCCGTACATAAGACGACCTGTAAACTCATCAACGATTATAACCTCGCCTTTTTCGTTTACAACATACTGTATATCCTTTTTCATAACACCGTGTGCTTTGATTGCCTGATTGATATGGTGCTGAATTGTGATGTTGTCAGGGTCGGTAAGGTTTTCTATGCCGAAAAATGCCTCAGCTTTCTTTACTCCGACAGGGGTAAGCGTTGCTGTCTGTGCCTTTTCGTCAACTATATAGTCGATTCCCTTTTCTACATAAAGGTCGTCGTTATCTTCTTTGGCGTCAATTTGGGTTACCTTTTCAAATTTCATTGTACGTGCAAGCTGGTCAGCCTTTTCGTAAAGGTCTGTTGACTTGTCGCCGGGTCCTGAAATAATAAGCGGTGTTCTTGCCTCATCTATGAGGATTGAGTCAACCTCATCGACAATGGCAAATGCGTGTCCTCTCTGAACCTTGTTTTCCTTATAGACAACCATATTGTCACGCAGATAGTCAAATCCGAGTTCGTTGTTTGTTGCGTATGTAATATCGGCATTATAAGCAGCCTTACGCTGTTCGTTGGTTGAGTCGTGCTGTAATATTCCTACGGTAAGTCCAAGGAAACGGTAAATTTTTCCCATCCACTCAGCGTCACGCTTTGCAAGATATTCATTGACGGTAACAACGTGTACACCTTCGCCTGTAAGTGCGTTAAGGTATGCCGGCAATGTTGCGACGAGGGTTTTACCTTCACCTGTTTTCATTTCGCTTATTCTTCCTCTGTGAAGAATAATACCACCGATAATCTGTACGGGGAAGTGTTTCATTCCCAGAACTCTCCACGACGCTTCACGGCATACCGCAAATGCCTCAGGAAGAATATCGTCTGTTGTTTCGCCGTTTTTCAGACGTTTTTTGAATTTGTCGGTTTCCGCACGAAGAGCCTCATCTGTATATTTTTTATATTTATCTTCATAACCGAGAACTTTATCTACAAGCGGCTGTATTTTTTTTAGCTCGTGTCTGCTGTTGCTTCCGTTAAACCATTTTTTCAATCCCATTGGTGTTCACCTCATAAAAATCTGTATGTTAATTTACATAAATCAAAACCATTATATCACTTTACAGGCAAAAATTACAGTGTTTTTTGTAAAAATATGCCGGTTCAGTAATTCAGTTATCTGTTTTAAACTGAAATCTCCCCGTCAGGTTACATTTGCGGAGGGAGAATTTCAACAGACGGTTTTGCACTGCCTACGTCTGCCTTATTCAATACAATCACCGAACAGTTATAAGCGGTTTTATCGGCTGATGACGGTTCATTTTTACAAACTGTTATTTTCAGTTCGGAATTGTCAATATATGCTTCACCGACTTCCACTCCGCTTTCGCTGTCACAGGTCTGAACTATAACAACTACATCATTATCCGCAAAAAAGTTATTATCAAAATCTGCTGTAATATCAGAAAACGGCTGTCCGCTGTCAACATCATCAAGAGAATATGTAGTTTTATATTTTTCATAAAACTCTTTCAGTTCTTTGGTGTCGGTAATTTTTGTTACTGACGGACTGCTTAAATCAATACTTTGAGCAGTCATATTTTTCTTTGAAACAGCCGTAGAATAAACCGTCATTGTAAGATATTTACTCTGACCCGCCTCCAAAGAAGACTCGGAAGATTCTGTGCTTTCGTCTGATGACACAACAACGCTTTCCTCAGGCTCGGTATTGTCAGATGAAACAGGCTGACTTTCCGATGATTCAACGTAAGACAACTCTGTACTGCTTTCTGTACTGCTTTCTGCATTACTTTCTGTGTTGCTTGCTGTGCTGCTTTCTGCATTGCTTTCTGCATTGCTTTCTATACTGCTTTCTATGCTACTTTCTGTGCTGCTGCCGTCCGAATGTTCCCCCGAAGAAACATTGGCTGACGAACTGCCACAGCCGGTAAGCGAAACCGCAATTACCGAACTGATAACAAAAACAGATAATTTTTTCTTTATTGATTTCAAGAATATCTCCCTCCAAATTTATGATTTCAGCGGAACAAATACATTTTCCTTTACGCTTTTCAGGAATTTGCATTTCTTCAATTCCGTATTTCCGCAAAGAATACAGAATTTGCGTGGCAGCCATACGTCAGAAAAAGGAATTGGCGTGTTGATTATGCGAGTCTTTGTTTTTTCACGTTCACGGTGTATATCGGGGTCGGAAAGCGTAATTATTGCCTTTACATTTTCGCTGAGATTTCCGTATTCAAGTCCGTCAACAACCTTTTGTGTAATAATTGACACGTGAATATATTTATCTACATCACCCATATTTATCTGACGACTTCCGCATTTTTCGCACAATGTACCCTCGATAATTTCGGTAGTGTGTCCGAAATGCGAACGGATAAAGTTTATATCCACACTTTGTCCGTTTCTTATAAATTTTGCAAGCTGCATAGCCATTGCAACCAATGCACCAAAAAGGGCATTCGTCCAGTCATACTCACAGAATGACGGAAAATCGTCAGGGTTGAATCTGAAATCTTCAAATACACCTTTTTTTGAAAAGGCTTTAATAAATTCAGATACATTTCTTTTTGTGTCCCATTTTTCAATGAATGACGAAATTATATCCGCATATTTATTCTGACCACATTCGGTGAGAAGCGTCTGCATACCTTCAAGCGTTGTTCTGTAATATTTCATTATATAAAAACTCCCAACATAAATTCTTACGGATATTTAAATACCCGCAAACCTAAGTTCTGAACAGCCATATATTGATTATATACGAAAAATTTCAAATAGACAATGTTTTTTGCAAATTTTTTTTTCAAGCGTTCTCTATTTACATTGACAAACCAAAAAGGATAACATATACTTTTAATAAGACTAATATTTTTCAGAAATTCTTAAACAGCCTTACAAAAAGACAAACAAAACTGTCACGGAAAGGAAACTATACTATGTTTTGCACAAACTGCGGCGGACAGGTACCGGATAACAGCAAATTTTGCGTTTGCTGCGGTGTTAAAATAGAGAATGAACAGACAGGTGTCGTTCCGAAAAGAGTTATCTCCGACAAACATTATTCTTTGGAAGAAATTGCAGAGCAACAGAGAAAGCTTAATTCATCAGAAATAAATCAGTCAGTTGGTGTAAATCTTAAAAAAACACCGTCAACGGATAATCTTCAAAATCTTATTCACAACGAACAGTCGCCTTTTAAGCCTATGCCCGAAATTCAGAAAGACAGCAGTACCGAAAACTCAACACTTCCATTACCAACGGACAATCAACCATACAAAATGAAAAGTGCAGGTTTTCCTGATGAACAGGAACCCGTAAAGCGTCCGCCGATTTCAGAACCTATCGTTCCGAACAATAATTTCAGTGAAGACACAAATAATTCAAACAACAGCTTGCCGACTCAGAATAATGTTCCGAACAATAATTTTTC
>JAQXZA010000114.1 GCA_029226955.1 Clostridia bacterium
CGATACTTTTAGGAAACGACAAAAGACTTATTGATTTTTGTCGTGGAATACAGCAAGCGTCACCGATTGACTCATTTGTTACTCCTGAACCGTGGGATATGCCCGGTTATGACAGCAAGGTTATTATGGCGGCTGGTGCGTTTACACTCGGTGCGTCTATTGAACTTTCGGCAGACGCTCCTTTGCGTGAGCCTTATGCGGTATGGATGCAAGGGGCATTGAATTTCAACACAGGAAAACTTGCCGCAATGCTTGCCGCATCAAGTGTTGTTTCGGGATAAGATTTATGCATAACGAAATTGACTTTTCGCAAAACGATATACAGGCACAGCAGAACAAAGAACGATACGAATTAAAGCAAATATCAATGAGTACAGCGTTTATATGCCTTGTTATGCTTGCAATAAATTTCGTACTCAGTATTTGTGCCGTAAGCATTGTAAAAATATTCAACTCTAAAATTTTGGCAGTGCTGTTGACAGGCATAATTACATTGTGTTCGGTGTTTTTGCCAACAATCATAGGTTCGCATTTTTTCGGCGGAATAAAGCCACTTGTTAAGCGTGGGCAAAAAAAACAAAGAAATATCATTGATGATGTGTTGATGATAGTTTTCGGTTTTGGTGCTTGTGTGGCGATAAATTATATTACGGGTATTCTGTCGTCAATTTTTCCGTTTCTTGGCAAGCCTAACGGTGCGGTTTCTTATGGAAATGAACCTTTTACAATAGGCTTGACGGTTTTGGTGTTTGCAATTTTGCCGGCAGTTTGTGAGGAATTTGCATTTCGTGGAGTAATAATGGGAATATTCGGAAAATACGGCGACAGGTTTGCAATAATCGTTTCTGCATTTATTTTCGGAATGTTACATTCATCATTTATAACAATGATTTTTGCTTTTTGTTCGGGGATAGTTTTCGGCTTGATACGAAAAAACAGCGGTTCGCTTGTTCCGTCAATGATTGTGCATTTCCTTAATAATCTTATTAGTGTGATAATGGCTTGCCTTGATAATGAAAGCGGAATTGAGTTTTATTATATCGTTATTTTTGTGTCGGCGGTTATGCTGATGTTTTCATTTTTTCTGATTTATAAACGAAACAGCGGTTTCTTTTCGCTTGGAGGTTCAAACTGTTCTTTGTCCGAAAAAGATATGTTCAGAACGGCATTTTTAAGCTGTCCGTCAATGCTTGCTTTTATTGTAATTTCAGGAGTTATTATGATTTTGTAACGGGAGATTTTATGACCAGAGATGAAAAATTTATGCTTGCCGCAATCAGCGAGGCACAAAAAGCATATCAGATAAATGAAGTTCCGATAGGTGCTGTTGTTGTAAAAGATGATGAAATTGTCGGAACAGGCTACAACAGGCGAGAAACAGACAAAAACGCAATTTATCACGCCGAAATTATGGCAATAGACAACGCCTGTAAAAAATTAGGCGGTTGGCGGCTTTGGCAGTGTGAAATATATGTAACGCTTGAACCCTGTCCTATGTGTGCCGGTGCAATAATAAATTCAAGATTAAAGCGTGTCGTGTTCGGCTCGTATGATTATAAAGCCGGTTCGTGCGGTTCGGTTGTAAATCTGTTTGAACTTCCGTACAATCACAAACCCGAATGTATCGGCGGAGTTCTTTCTGATGAATGTTCAAAAATGCTTTCGGACTTTTTCAAAGAATTGAGAGCAAAAAAGAAAAACAGTTGAAAATTTTATAAATATCATAACAAAAATCACTCCCCGATATTCGTATTTCAGAATATCGGGGAGTGATTATATTATTTGAATAAGTATGTGTTATTCAATTATTCTTCTGAACGGAGTTTGAGTTCGTCGTATCTTTCAGCAGCTTTGCTCTCAGCCTTTTCAAAGAGTTTTTCAGCTCTGTCAGGGAATGAGCGTGTAAGAGCACTGTAACGAGCCTCGTTCATAATGAAGTCACGGTAAGAATCTGACGGTGCCTTGCTGTCGAGTATGAACGGATTCTTGCCTTCTGCTTTAAGCATTGGGTTGTATCTGAACATATTCCAGTAACCGCAGGCAACAGCTTTCTTCATTTCGTTCTGGCAGTTCTTCATACCGCCCTTGATTGAGTGCATTTCGCAAGGAGCGTAACCGATGATGAGTGACGGACCGTGATATGCCTCAGCCTCTTTGATAGCTTTGAGTGTCTGGTTCTGGTCAGCACCCATAGCAATCTGTGCTACATAGATGTAGCCGTATGACATAGCGATGTCAGCAAGGCTCTTCTTAGCAATAGCCTTACCAGCTGATGCGAACTGTGCAACCTGACCTATCTGTGAAGCCTTTGAAGCCTGTCCGCCTGTATTTGAATAAACTTCTGTATCAAATACCATAATATTGATGTCGTCGCCCTGAGCGAGAACGTGGTCAACACCGCCGAATCCGATGTCGTAAGCCCAACCGTCGCCGCCGAAAATCCATACAGACTTCTTTGAGAGGTATTCTTTATTTTCAAGAATATCTTTGAGTCTGTCGCAACCGCAGTCGAGTTTTTCAAGTTCAGCAACGAGAGCCTTTGTAGCTGCACCGTTTGTTTCGCCGTCGTCCTTTGTTTCAAGGAACTTAGCGATAGCAGCCTTAACTGATTCAGGAGCTTTTTCGCTTGCAGCCATTTCTTCAAGCTCGCCGATAAGTCTTTCACGGATAGCTTTCTGACCAAGGTAGATACCATAGCCGTGTTCAGCGTTATCTTCAAAGAGTGAGTTAGCCCAAGCAGGACCGTGACCGTCTTTGTTTACAGCATAAGGTGATGTTGCAGCAGGTCCGCCCCAAATTGATGAACAGCCTGTTGCGTTTGAGATGTACATTCTGTCACCAAAGAGCTGTGTGATAAGACGAGCATAAGATGTTTCAGCACAGCCGGCACAAGAACCTGAAAATTCAAGAAGTGGCTGTTTGTACTGGCTGCTGATAACGTTGAGATTAGCTGTTGTTTCAGGCTTTTCTGTAACGTTAGCAACACAGTAATCAAATACAGGCTGCATATCTTCCTGAGATTCACGAGAAACCATTGTAAGAGATTTTGTCGGACATACGCCTACGCAAACGCCGCAACCCATACAATCCATAGGTGAAACAGCGAGTGTGTATGTGTAGTTTGTCTTTACAACAGGCTTTGGAGCCTTCTTCATATTTGCCGGAGCAGCAGCAACTTCTTCTTCGCTGAGTGCGAAAGGTCTGATTGTTGCGTGTGGACATACAAATGAACACTTGTTACACTTAGCACAGGTGTCAGGATTCCATTCAGGAACCATAACAGCAACGCCACGTTTTTCGTAAGCAGAAGCACCAAGCTCAAATGTACCGTCAGCGTGGTCAACAAATGCTGAAACAGGGAGTGAGTCACCGTCCATCTTGTCAACAGGTTCAAGAATGTTCTTAACCATCTTGACAACCTTTTCAGAACCTTTGAGTTCCTTTTCAGGCTTATTGTCAACAGCGTTAGCCCAGTCAGCCGGAACATCAATCTTAACAAATGCTGTAACACCGGCATCAATAGCCTTATGGTTCATATCAACAACGTCCTGACCTTTTTTGAGGTAAGACTTTGTTGCAGCGTCTTTCATATGCTGAACAGCCTCGTCAATAGGCATAACCTTTGCAAGAGCAAAGAATGCAGCCTGAAGAATTGTATTTGTACGCTTGCCCATACCGATTTGTGCAGCAAGGTCGATAGCATTTACTGTATAGAGCTGAATGTTGTTCTTTGCGATATACTGTTTTGTTTCAGCGTTAAGGTGTGTGTTGAGTTCGTCAGCACTCCACTGGCAGTTGATAAGGAATACACCGCCCGGCTTAACGTCCTGAACCATCTTGTAGCCTTTGAGGATATATGACGGGTTATGGCAAGCAACAAAGTCAGCCTTATTGATGTAGTAAGGACTCTTGATTGGCTTGTCGCCGAAACGGAGGTGAGAAATTGTAACACCGCCAGTTTTCTTTGAGTCATACTGGAAGTAAGCCTGAACATACTTCTGTGTGTAGTCACCAATGATTTTGATTGAGTTCTTGTTAGCACCAACAGTACCGTCAACGCCAAGACCCCAGAACTTACATTCGATTGTGCCTTCTGCTGCTGTGTTAGGAGCGGACTTTTCTTCAAGTGAAAGCATTGTAACGTCATCAGTGATACCGATTGTGAACTGAGCCTTAGGATTATCCTTTGCAAGCTCGTCATATACAGCGAATACGCTTGACGGCGGAGTATCCTTTGAACCGAGTCCGTAACGACCTCCGATAACTCTGATACCTGTTCTGCCCTGTTCGTTGAGAGCAGCGATAACATCAAGGAACAGAGGTTCGCCGAGAGCACCAGGCTCTTTTGTTCTGTCGAGAACAGCAATCTTCTTAACTGTTGAAGGAATTGCCTCAACAAGTTTGTCAGCTCTGAACGGACGATAAAGTCTTACTTTTACAATACCTACTTTTTCGCCTCTTGCGTTCATATAGTCAATAACTTCTTCTGCAACGTCGCAGATTGAACCCATAGCAATAATTACACGTTCAGCGTCCTCAGCACCATAGTAGTTGAAGAGTTTGTAGTCTGTGCCGATTTTCTCGTTGATTTTGTTCATATACTTTTCAACGATTTCAGGAACAGCTTCATAATACTTGTTGCAAGCCTCTCTGTGCTGGAAGAAAATATCGCCGTTTTCGTGTGAACCACGCATAACAGGGTGTTCAGGGTTGAGAGCCCTCTTTCTGAATGCCTTTACAGCGTCCATATCGCACATTTCAGCGAGGTCGTCATAGTCCCATATCTGAATCTTCTGAATTTCGTGTGATGTTCTGAAACCGTCAAAGAAGTTGATGAAAGGAACTCTGCCTTCGATTGCTGCAAGGTGAGCAACAGGAGCAAGATCCATAACTTCCTGTGGGTTTGTTTCAGCGAGCATAGCAAAGCCTGTCTGACGACACGCATAAACGTCTGAATGGTCGCCGAAAATATTAAGAGCGTGTGAAGCAACACAACGGGCTGATACGTGGAAAACTCCCGGGAGAAGTTCACCAGCAATCTTGTACATATTAGGAATCATAAGTAAAAGACCCTGTGATGCTGTGAATGTTGTTGTCAAAGCACCTGCGTTAAGAGCACCGTGAACAGTACCCGAAGCACCAGCTTCTGACTGCATTTCCTGTACTTTTACGGTTGTGCCGAAAATGTTTTTGAGTCCCTGAGCTGACCACTGATCAACATAGTCTGCCATAGGGCTTGACGGTGTGATAGGATAAATACCAGCAACTTCTGTAAACGCATAAGCTACATGAGCAGCGGCATTATTACCGTCCATGGTTTTCATTTTTCTTGCCATTGGAATAGTCCTCCTTTTTTATATTACATGACTTTTATATCATAACAGTGTAACGGACACTGTACTGATATAATTTTAGCACTTTTTCTTCGTTATGTAAAGCAAAAAGGTGTAAATAATTTATATTTTTGAGTAAAACCAAAGGTAATTTTTTGAACTTTTGTATATAACTATCTTATTTGTTACAAAATTGACTGACAAAAATTCCATAAAAGAATATAGCGAAAATATATGCTTTTGATGTCTAGTACATACTTATTGGTGCGGTCGGCAGTCTGTTTCTGATTCAAATGTATTTTTTGTTAATTCCAACAAATATAGAAAGTACAATCAGTGCGATACCTGAACCAATCATAATCCATTGTAACGAAATTCCATCTGCCATAGGTCCGAATATAGCCATACCAACAGGTAAAAAACCAGAGTACATAGCACCAAGAAGTCCGAATACCCGCCCTTGCATAGACATTTCTGCCTTTTCTTGAATCAATGTGGTTGTCGCTGTTTGAATCATAGTGATGGCAACACCATAAATAATCATCAGTATAAGATATAAGACAAATTGTTGTGATAATCCCATACCGATTGCTAATGAACCAAAAGCTATCAGCCCTAAAAACATAGTTGTTATACGATTCTTAAATCCTCCCCATATACTCATAAGCAGTCCGCCGGCTACCATTCCGATAAATCCGGCTAATTCTACTGCTGTCAAATACCAATAGGTATCACCATAAACACGGCTTACAAACAACTGAGAAAGAAAACCTGCCGGTACACACAGAAAAATGAAAATTCCGTAAACTGCCAACACTTTTCTGATAAGTTTATCTGAGAGAGTATATTTAATACCTGTTTTCATATCTTTAAATACAGAAGTTTCTTTGTTTTGAATTGACTGATTTGGAATCATCACAGCCGAAAGAAGTCCGATACCTACGATAGCAGTTGCAATATCAATCATAAGAGTAGCACTCAGAGTGCTTACGGTCAGCAATGCACCGGCTGCTGCCGGAGCTGCAAATTGAACAACAGATTGCATAGTTGCATTTATGCCATTAAAACGCATAATCTGCTCTTCCGGCACAAGCTGTGGAATTACTGCATTAACTGCCGGTGTTTGAATGCCTGCCCCTAAAGAACGTATTACTGACATAACAAGCAGACCACCAAGAATGACTGTTTTATCCGTGATATACGGAATTGCCAATACCATCAGAAATGTTACAATAGCAATAAGGGAATCGGCTCCGATAATAAGTTTTTTTCGGCTGTGGCGATCCGCCCATACTCCTGCAACAAAAGAAATTAAAAACTGTGGCAGATAAGAACATACGGTAAATGCTGCAACCCACACTCCCGATGATGTTTGAATTGTCACATACCATACAATCGCCATTTGAACGAGAGTAGAACCAAATAATGTAATACACTGACTAATCAGAAACAGCATTGCTTGACTTTTCCAGTTTGTTTGTTTTTTGTACATAATTTTTATCTCCTTTCATTTTTACTCCAAAAGCATACCATAAATGAAAAGATTGGTGGTAAAATGTAGGGTTATAAAAATCTGACTTTCATATCTTGCAGTATGGATAATATTTTGTAAGCATTTTCCTCCGCTGCGGATAAAGAAACAATAAGCCTGTCACAAACAGAAATAATATCTGAATCCTGTTTCGGAGTATTCAGGATTACCTCAATATCTGTATCCGGATTTTCAGAAAGTTGTCGGAGCATATTCAGAATTGCTTCCAAAGAATAGTTTGCACATCTCAAAGAACGAATGATTATAAGACGTTGTATATCCGCATCAGTATAGACACGATATCCATTCTTTTTTCTTTTTACGATAAGCAGACCATTCATTTCCCAATTTCTCAAAGAGTCTATTGAGATACCTAAGTATTCAGATACTTCTTTTCTCTTGAAAAAATGAGAGTTTTCCGGTAAGCCTCCGGAAAGTATCTGCTTTACAATTATGATTGCCTCCTCAGCATTTGAACGTTCCTGTTTAATCTGTTGCAGATAATCTTCCGTAAGTGAAATAGCAGTATTGAAATCACCGTTAGCCGATGCTTTTACCATCTGCAAGATTTTCTTCCTTAAACCATTCTGTAAGACTTCAACTTGAAGAGCAAGTCGGGCGAGTTTGAATTGTTCGATATGAAAATCTGTAAATACCCTGTATCCGTTAGATTTTCGTTCTGGTTTTGGGATTAATCCAAGTTTCTCATATAGTCGGACTGTATTGGGATGTATTCCTATTATGTTTGCGACTTCTGCGGTTCGATATGTATTCATTTGTCAATCATCTCCGTTTCCAAATTGATGATACCATAATGCAAAAGTATGGTGTTATAATGGAGGGTTTATTCTATCAAAAAATCGGATAATACATTTATTACTCTGAAACTAACCCAAAGGTCAGAAATGCTGAAAAGCCCTTGTTAAACTGACGTTTTAGCAAAAAGAAAAAGCACAATAGTTTCAATACCAATGGTATCAAAACTATTGTGCTTATTTGGTGCGAGTGACGGGACTTGAACCCGTACGTCGTGCAACACACGCCCCTCAAACGTGCCTGTCTGCCAATTCCAGCACACTCGCATTTATTTATTTTTTCGAGAACATTTGATATTATAAATGATATTCAGTCTTTTGTCAAGGGATTTTTTGAAATTTTTTATTTTTTATCTTCAAATATTCTGTGTGCAGAAATAACAGGCATAAAAATTTTTAATTTTAATTCTTGCTGATTGTCAGAAATTGCGGAGGAACATTTTTTGTAAGCCATACACCGTTTAATGAAATGTAAAATTTATATCCCTGACGGAACATTTCACCACTGTTTACACTATATACAACAGGTTTTCCGTGACGCATACCTACCTTTTCCGCTGTCTGAATATCTTTTGACAGATGAACATAAAGTCTGCTTTGTGGCAAAAGTCCCTGTTGTTCAATGGATTCTGAAAATCTGTCCGCCGTTCCGTGAAAAAGTTCTTCGGGAGGTTCTGTTTCTTTCAATTCAACATCGACAGGAATTGAATGTCCCTGATTTGCCCGTATAAGTTTTCCGTCAGGACTTATTGCATATCTTTGCTTTTCGTCTGTTTCTACAATTTGATTTAAAATTTCTCTGTTGATATTATATTTGTTATCGTGTGCGTTAATTCCGTCAATAAGTTCATCAATATCCGCCCAGCCGTGTTCATCAAGAGTTATCCCGATAACTTCGGGTTTATGACGGAGTATAAGGCTTAAAAACTTGCTTGTCTTGGTTAAATCCATATACAAGCCTCCCTTTGTAATATATCAAACGGCAGTACCGTTCTGACGATACTGCCGCTTGTTTATTTGCTGTAAAAATGATTGTAAAAATCAAGCCTTGCCTACTGAACCGAAAAGTTCCATCTTTTCTTTAACAGTAGCCTTGATAGCCTCAAAGCCAGGAGCAAGAAGTTTTCTTGGGTCAAAGCCCTTGCCTTGCTGATCCTTGCCTTCTTCAATGTACTTTCTTGTTGCAGCGGCAAATGAAAGCTGACATTCTGTATTAACGTTAATTTTTGAAACACCGAGGCTGATTGCTTTCTTAATCATATCAGCCGGAATACCTGTACCACCGTGAAGAACGAGAGGCATTGAACCTGTGAGCTGCTGAACAGCGTCAAGAGTTTCAAAGCTGAGTCCCTTCCAGTTTGCCGGATATTTTCCGTGAATGTTACCGATACCGGCAGCAAGCATTGTTACACCGAGGTCAGCAATCTGCTTACATTCCTGTGGGTCAGCACATTCGCCCATACCTACAACACCGTCTTCTTCACCGCCGATTGAACCAACTTCTGCTTCAAGTGAAAGACCCTTTTCCTTGCATATAGCAACGAGTTCTTTTGTTTTTTCGATGTTTTCTTCAATCGGATAGTGTGAGCCGTCGAACATAATTGAGCTGAAACCAGCCTCAATGCACTTCTTTGCACCTTCGTATGAACCGTGGTCAAGGTGAAGGGCAACAGGAACAGTGATGTTGAGTTCTTCAAGCATACCGTTTACCATACCAACAACTGTCTTGTATCCGCACATATACTTGCCGGCACCCTCGGAAACACCGAGGATTACAGGTGAGTTAAGTTCCTGTGCTGTAAGAAGAATAGCCTTTGTCCATTCAAGGTTGTTGATGTTGAACTGACCTACTGCATAATGTCCCTGTTTTGCTTTTGTAAGCATTTCTGCTGCATTTACCAATGGCATTATAATCACGCTCCAAATTTTTTATAATTTTTAGTATGCACAAGCAAATCCGCCTTTCTGCACACCTACAATTTTATATTATACAGTAAAAATTACAAAATATAAAGACATAATATAAAATTTTTTCAAATTTATGTATTTTTTTCTTATTTAACAATTTTAATCGTCAAATTTGATATAAATTATGCTGAAATTTCGTATTTTGTCGCAATATGGGCTTAATATAATAATTACAGGGAAGAATAACACACATTTTATTTCATAAATGTGAAATATAAAAACGCTTGAATACTTGACTTTTAAAAAAAAACGCTGTATTTTTATATATATGTTTTATAAACCGATTAAATAAAAATTAAAGTCTGTACAAAAAGTCAAACCGACATCAGACCAAAGGTAAGGGGATTTTTTCAAATGCTGACACTCGACAAAATCTATCACGCTTCGTATGTTTTAAAAGATGTTATCAGACCTACCGATATGATTAAGGCACAGAATCTTTCGGACGAATGTGAGATTTATCTCAAAACCGAAAATCTTCAGATTACAGGTGCATTCAAAGCCAGAGGTGCTTATTACAAAATTTCACAGCTTACCGACGAGGAAAAGGCAAGAGGCGTTATCACCTGTTCAGCCGGAAATCACGCACAGGGCGTTGCACTTGCGGCGGCAAAAAACAACATAAAGTCGCTTATCTGTATTCCGAACTCAGCACCTATCTCAAAGGTTGAGGCAACAAAAAGCTATGGTGCAGAAGTTTGTCTTGTTGAGGGAACTTATGACGACGCTCACGACAAGGCTGTTGAACTCCAAAAAGAAACAGGTGCAACATTTATTCACCCGTTTGACGACGAAATGGTAATTGCCGGACAGGGTACAATCGGTCTTGAAATTCTTGACCAGTTGCCTGATGTTGACGCAGTAATCGTTCCAATCGGCGGCGGTGGACTTATCAGCGGCATTGCCTATGCGATAAAATCACTCAATCCTAACGTAAAAGTTTACGGTGTTCAGTCAGCCGGTGCTCCGTCAATGTATCTTTCAATCGCACACGATAAGATAGAAACTTTGCCGAGCGTTCATACTATTGCTGACGGTATTGCGGTAAAAACTCCGGGCGAAATCACCTTTGATATATGCAGAAACTATGTTGACGAAATTATGACCGTGACAGATGATGAAGTCGCAACGGCTATTCTTTCACTTATCGAAAAACAGAAACTTATTTCAGAGGGTGCCGGTGCTGTATCAGTTGCCGCCGCACTGTTCAATAAATTCCCGATAAAAAATAAAAAGGTATGTTGTCTTGTTTCGGGCGGAAACATTGACGTTACAATTCTTTCAAGAGTTATTGACAGAGGTTTGCAGAAAGCCGGACGTCTTGCCGAATTTACTATCGAACTTAAAGATATGCCGGGTGAACTGAGAAACGTTGCCAAAATCATCTCTAATCTTGGTGCAAACGTTATTGCCGTAAATCACGACAGAGCCGACCTCAACACCGACATCAATTCCTGTTATCTCCGTGTTTCCCTTGAAACCAGAAACCACGAACACGTTCAGAAAATCAAAGACGAACTCTCCAAAAAAGGCTACCGCATAGTTGATAATTCGTAATGCGTAATGCGTAATTCGTAATTATTGTGACTGTAAGTTTGTTCGTTAAGTTGAGTTATTGATAAAGATAACATATAACATTTAAAATCGAAAGGAAGTTTTTGAAATGGCAGAAAAAATTCACACAAAAAATGCCCCCGATGCAATAGGTCCTTATTCACAGGCAGTAAAGACAAACGGTTTTGTTTTTACATCAGGACAAATCGCAATCAATCCCGCAACAAGCAATGTTGAGGAAACAACTATTGAGGGACAGACAGAACAGGTTATGAAAAACCTTAAAGCAATTCTTGAAGAATCGGGTTCATCTCTTGACAAGGCTGTAAAGACAGTTTGTTTCCTTGCCGATATGAACGATTTTGCCGCTTTTAATGAAATTTACGGCAAATATTTCACAGGCAAGCCGGCACGTTCTTGTGTTGCAGTAAAGACACTTCCAAAGAATGTTCTCTGTGAAGTTGAAGTAATTGCCGAGTGCTGATTTACCGTTTGGATTTTTTCAACAGGTCACAGCTTGTTGTTTCAGGCTGTGACCTGTGTTTTTAAGAATAACAAAATCAAAAAATACAATTCGGGACATAATAACAGCGGTGATTTACGCAAGAATGATACAAAAAGGAGAACCATTTTTATGAATTACTGCTATGAATGTGGCACAAAACTTATCGTAAGAGAACTTGAAAATGAGGGCATTATTCCATACTGTACAAAATGCGGTGCGTATCGTTTTCCTATTTATTCAACTGCTGTCAGTATGATTGTAAAAAATCCGTCAGAGGATAAAATTCTTCTTATAAAGCAATACGGCAAACCCGATTATGTTCTTGTCGCCGGATATATCAACAAGGGCGAAAGTGCCGAAAATGCGGTAATTCGTGAAGTCAAAGAAGAAATCGGTCTTGATGTAAAAGAACTGAAATTCAACAAAAGCGAATATTTCAAACCTACAAATACGCTTATGCTGAATTTTTCGTGTATTGCCGAAAGCGAAAGCCTTGCCGCACTCAATACTGATGAAGTTGATTTTGCACAATGGTTTTCGTTTGATGACGCAAAAATCAACATCAAGCCAGACAGCCTTGCACAAAGATTTTTATTCAGTGTGGAGAGTTGAGAGTGGAGTGTGGAGTTGTTTTGTGAACCGTAAGTTTAAATGCGAATTGACAGCGGTAGCTTGCCGCAAAAAAGGATTAGGGATTGATGAAAAATGATAACTGATATGACACAGGGAAAACCGTCAGCGGTACTCTGGAAATTTTCTTTGCCTATGCTGTTCAGTGCTATGTTTCAGCAGATTTATAACATTGCCGACAGCATTATAGTAGGTCAGATATGCGGAAAGGACGCACTTGCCGCAGTAGGTGCGTCTTATGCCATAACTATGATATTTATGTCGTTTGCACTCGGAAGTAATGTAGGCTGTTCGGTCGTAATATCACAGTTTTTCGGTGCAAAAAAATATTCACTGACAAAAACCGCAATAAATACAGCGTATATTGCGGTTTTGTCGCTGAGTATCATTCTCACTGTTGTGGGTTGTATTTTCTGCCGCCCTGTATTGTGGGCATTGAATACACCCGAAAACATATTTGCCGACAGTGCGGCTTATCTTGATATTTATACATACGGACTTGTGTTCTTGCTTTTATACAATATATGCACAGGTATTTTCACTTCACTTGGCGATTCAAAAACACCGCTGTTTTTCCTTATTGTTTCGTCAGTGCTTAACATCATACTTGATTTAGTATTCGTAGGTTCATTCGGAATGGGCGTACAGGGTGCGGCTTGGGCAACCTTTATTGCACAGGGACTTGCCTCTGTTGCGGCATTCTTTGTACTTCAAAGGAGAGTAAAAAGCATTGAAAACGATGGAGAAACAAAGATTTTTTCAATGCCTATGTTCAAAAAAATCTGCCGCATTTCAATTCCGAGTATTCTCCAAAACAGCTTTGTTTCAGTAGGAAATCTCTTTGTACAGATTGTTGTAAACGGTTTCGGTTCGGCTGTTATGGCGGGATATTCAGCGGCAATAAAACTAAATTCCTTTGCAATAACATCATTTACAACGCTTTCAAACGGTCTGTCTAACTTTACAGCACAGAACATAGGTGCGGCAAAAATCGACCGTGTCAAAAAAGGCTTTCGTACCGCAATTATAATGTGTGTTTGTGTTTCATTGCCGTTCAGTCTTGTGTACAGCTTTTTCGGCAATCAGATGATGGGACTTTTTCTTGGTGCTGATGACGCTGACGCAATACAAGCCGGTGTAGAGTTTCTTGCGGTAGTGTCGCCGTTTTACTTCCTTGTTGCATTAAAACTTATGGCAGACGGTGTTAATCGTGGTGCTTGTGCAATGATATGGTTTATGTTCTCGACATTCACAGACCTTATTATCAGGGTTGTTCTGTCGTTTGTTTTCGCTGGTATATGGGGTTCAATCGGAATATGGCTCTCGTGGCCTGTCGGCTGGATTGTATCAGTAATAATTGCAGTAGCCTCATATTATGCTGGTGTATGGATACCGAAAAAATCTTTCACAGACCTCTGACACCCCATAATTCACACGAATTTTCCACAACAAAGTCGCCTGTATCAATAAAACTGAACTCAAAGAAAAAAGCAACGGTCACAACAACTCCACACTCCACACTCCACACTCCACTCTCCAAACTAAATTTAAGTCTTGATATTTCGACAGGTTTGTACTATAATATATGTCGAGAAATTTTATTTTTCAGCAATAATAAGGAGGATAAGGGATGAGTATTGAATCTAAAACAGAGGCTCTCGCAACAGCACGTGCAGAAATAAGTGCAACAAAGGCTTATGAACGTCTTTCAAAGCTGTTTGACGACGGAGCTTTTACGGAAATTGATACTTTTGTTAAGTCAGCAGACAGTTATGCTGAGGTTGTTGCAGCATACGGCTATGTAAACGGTGCAGGGGTTTATGCGTTTGCACAGAACAGCGATATTGCCGGCGGTGCTATGTCAAAGGCACAGGCGGCAAAAATAAAAAAGGTGTATGACCTTGCACTCAAAACAGGTGCTCCTGTTGTAGCACTCTATGACTCGGTAGGCGGTCGTCTTACAGAGGGTTCTGAACTTCTTGCCGCTTACGGTGATGTTCTTAAATATTCCAACAATCTTTCAGGCGTTGTTCCGCAGATTTCGGTTGTACTCGGAAAATGTTTCGGAACACAGGCACTTATCGCAGCTTGTGCAGATGTTGTAGTTATGTCTGAAAAGGCTGAATTTTCACTCGAAACAAGCGGTGCAAATGCGTCAGCCACAGAAAACGCAAAGCACGGCACAGCACATATCGTTACAAAATCAGAGGACGAGGCAATAAGCAAAACAAAGGATATTATTGCACTTCTTCCGTCAAATAACCTTGAAGTTGCCGCCGGTTTTGAATTTGACGAGCCTGTATCAGCTCCGACAACCGACACAAAGGCTGCTGAGGCTATAAACGCAGTTGTTGACAGCGGCAGTGCCGTTGAATTACAGGCAGAATACGGCAAGGCTGTAAAAACTGTTCTTGCAACAGTTACAGGCGATACAGTAGGTGTTGTTGCAACAGCAGATTCTGTTCTTGACTCAAAGTCCTGTTCAAAGGCAGCAAGATTTATAAGATTCTGTGACGCATTCGGTATTCCTGTTATTACATTTGTTGACGCACAGAAATTTGAATGTATAAAATCAGCCGCAAAGCTTACATCAGCTTATGCTGAGGCTACAACGGCAAAAATTACAGTTATCACAGGCGACGCTTACGGTGCTGTTTATATTGCAACAGCCGGTACGGGAGCTGCTGCCGATATTACTTTTGCGTGGCCGACAGCGTCTGTTTCGGCTCTTAATCCTGAGGCTGCCGCAGTAATTATGCTCGGTGACGATTTCGGCGGAAAACTTAAAAAATCAAAAGACCCGAAAGCCGACAAAGCCGCAGTTATCGCTGAATATAAGGACAAAAACTGCTCGGCACTCGACGCAGCCGCAAACGGATATGTTGAGGACATCATCAATCCTGAGGAAACAAGAGCAAAAATTATTGCATCTCTTGAACTTCTCAGCGGCAAGCGTGTTTCAACACTTCCGAAAAAGCACAATAACCTTTATATCTGATTTGTATTCTTGTTTTCGATATTAAGAACTGAAAGGAATTTTTATTATGAAAAATTTGAAAATAACAGTAAACGGTGTTGCTTATGATGTTCAGGTAGAAGAAACAGACGGTTCAGCCGTTACAACAGCGGATCCTGTTGCCGCTCCAAAGGCTGCTCCCGCTCCGAAAGCCGCTCCAAAGGCTGCCGCAGCAACAACCGGTGAGCCTGTAAAAGCTCCAATGCCTGGTACAATCCTCAACGTAAACGTAACAGCCGGACAGGCTGTAAAGAAAGGCGACGTTCTCGTTGTTCTTGAAGCAATGAAGATGGAAAATGAAATTAAATCACCTAAGGACGCTACTGTTGCCTCAGTTGCCGTAAACAAGGGCGAATCGGTTGACACAGGTGCAGTTCTTGTTTCACTGAACTGATAAGGACTTTTGTAAGTCTTAGAAAGGGGAAAGTCGTAAATGGCTAAAAAAATACAAATTACAGAAACCGTACTCCGTGACGCTCATCAGTCGCTTATCGCAACAAGAATGCCGCTGAGTGATATGCTCCCGATTCTTGACAAACTCGACAAAGTAGGATTTTATTCACTGGAATGTTGGGGCGGTGCAACTTTCGATTCTTGTATCCGTTTTCTTAATGAAGACCCGTGGGAAAGACTCCGTGTACTGAGAAAGAACTGCCCGAACACAAAGCTCCAAATGCTTTTCAGAGGACAGAATATGCTCGGCTACCGTCACTATGCCGATGATGTACTTGAATATTTCGTACAGCGTTCTGTTGCAAACGGTATTGATATAATCAGAATATTCGACGCACTTAACGATATTAAGAACCTTCAGGTAGCTATCAAAGCCGCAAAAGCCGCAAAAAAGGAAAACCCGAATGTTGAGGCACAGGTTGCAATCAGCTACACAACAGGCCCTGTTTTCACAACACAGTATTATGTTGATTATGCAAAGAGAATTGAGGAGGCTGGTGCTGACTCAATATGTATTAAAGATATGGCGGCACTTCTCACTCCTTATTATACTGCTGAACTCGTAGGTGCTATCAAGAAAGCCGTTAAAATTCCTGTACAACTCCATACTCACTATACATCAGGTCTTGCGTCTATGTGCTTACTCAAAGGTATTGAGGCTGGTGCAGACCGTATTGATACGGCTATGTCACCACTTGCACTCGGCACATCACACGCTCCGACAGAGTCAATGGTTGCCGCACTTCGTGGCACTGAATACGACACAGGTCTTGACCTTGTACAGCTTGCCGAAATCAGAGAGTACTTTATGAAACTCCGTGACAAATATATCAAGAGTGGACTCCTTGACCCGAAAATGCTTGCAACGGACGCAAAGGCACTTATCTATCAGGTTCCGGGCGGAATGCTTTCAAACCTCCTTTCACAGCTTAAACAAGCCGGCAAGGAAGATCAGCTTACACAGGTTCTTGAAGAAGTACCACGTGTACGTAAAGATGCCGGTTATCCGCCGCTTGTTACACCTACATCACAGATTGTCGGCACACAGGCTGTATTCAATGTTATCACAGGCGAAAGATACAAAATGTGTACAAAGGAATTTAAGGATCTTGTTGCCGGTAAGTACGGCACAACACCTGTTCCTGTTGACCCGAAATTCCAGAAGAAGATTATCGGCGACGAAAAGCCTGTAAAATGTCGTCCGGCTGACTTGCTCGAACCTGAACTTGAAAAACTCCGTGCAGAAATTCCTGAGTGGATTGAACAGGAAGAAGATGTGCTGACTTATGCACAGTTCCCGAAAGTTGCACTCGACTTTTTCAAAAAGCGTCGTGACGCAAAAATCGGCATAAATCCTGAGGCTGACCTCAAAAACAAGGTTCACCCAGTTTGAGCAATATGACGTTGTATTTGATTTGCGTTTAAACTTGAAATAAAATTTGGCTCTATGTCAATAGTTGGGGTAAAACCGAAAAAATAGGAATACGAGTGGTAGCAATCAGGTTGCCACTCGTTTTTCATTTTAAGAAAATATATGTAAAATACGATTACGAAAACGTTTAAAGTTGCGATAACCGTAAGCGTTGCGTTTAAGTACTTTGATTTTGTTGTTGCAGCCTTCTGTAAAGCCGTTTGTGATAGAATAGTCAAAAGAGTTAAGAATACCTGT
>JAQXZA010000115.1 GCA_029226955.1 Clostridia bacterium
AAGTAATAACATTCACGGAATGCTTGAATATATCAAAAAAATAGTTCTTTGGGATTTTGATGAAATTTATCCCGATGTAAGATATTTTGACAGAAATATATTGGCATTTTGCTTTGAAGATGTTTACAGATATTCCAAAAAACCGTTTATATTTTTAATAGACGAATGGGATTGTATATTCCGTGAATATCGTAACGACAAGGAAAGCCAGAATAAATATCTTGATTTTCTCCGTGATTTGCTGAAAGATAAAGATTATATTGCACTTGTTTATATGACGGGTATTTTGCCGATAAAGAAATATGGCACACATTCAGCCCTGAATATGTTTACGGAGTATTCAATGATGGAGTCTATTCCAATTTCATGGAGTGCTGGATTTACGGAAGAAGAAGTACAGACTTTATGTAAGCAATATGGCGAGAATATAGATATAATGCGATATTGGTACAATGGTTATATTCTTGATGATGTCAAGCTGTATTGTCCACGATCGGTATCAACGGCATTAAGCAAACATCATTATGCTGATTATTGGACACAGACCGAAACATACGAGGCACTTGAAAACTACATTACAATGAATTTATATGGATTGAATGATTCGGTAAAACGTCTTGTGGCCGGAGAAAAAATCGAAATTGATCCGCTTGGTTTTACTAATGATATGGTAACGCTGACAAACCGTGATGATGTTCTTACTTTGCTTGTTCATCTCGGATATTTAGGATATATTTTTCAGACAAAGGAAGTGTATATTCCGAACAAGGAAGTCCGTGATGTTTACGTAACAAGTATGAACAAATCAGGTCAATGGAAAGAAACCGTTAAATTCATTAAGATGTCAAAGGAACTTACAAGACTGACGGAATCTAAAAACAGCGAAAAGGTAGCGGAAGTTATTGAACGGGTACACCGTACAGAAATTGCCCCAATACATTACAACAATGAACAGAGTTTAAGATATGTTGTACTTTTGTCATATTTTTATTCAAGGGAACGCTATAACATCATTCAGGAAATGCCGTCAGGTGATGGATACGCTGATATAATGCTTGTTCCGAATTTTCAGAATCCTGACGGTATTCCGATTATTATTGAACTGAAATGTAACGAAAGTCCCGACACAGCAATAAATCAAATTAAAAATAAACACTATTATGACGCACTGAAAAATTATAGCAAAGTTTTACTTGTTGGTATTTCTTACGATAAAAAGACGAAAAAGCACGAGTGTGTGATTGAAGAATACGCTATGAATTGACAGAGAAAGGAGAAAATTTATGAGTTACTATCTTAACCCTGATAATGAAGCGTACAAAAGTATCATTAAAAGCAAAGTTTTTGTTGATAAGTCAGAACTTATTGCATTTACGAATGGTTGCTTAAAGTTATATGATTCAAAAAACATCTGCGTCAGCCGTCCGAGAAGATTCGGAAAAACAGTCAATCTCAATATGCTTGCCGCATATTACAGTATGGGTTGCGACTCAAAGGAAATTTTCGATAATCTTAAAATTTCCAAAGACCAAAGTTATGAACAACACATCAACAAATACAATGTCATAAAAATCAATATGCAAGAGGCATTGTCAAACAGCAACAATATTTCAGAAATGCTTGATTATGTTAAAACAACAGTGTTGTGGGACTTTGATGAAGTCTATCCTGATGTAAAGTATTTTAACAGAAATATTCTGAACCGTTGTTTTTCTGATGTTTACAGATATTCAAAAAAGCCGTTTATATTTTTGATAGACGAATGGGACTGTATATTTCGTGAATACCGTAACGACAAGGAAAGTCAGAATAAATATCTTGATTTTCTGCGTGATTTGCTGAAAGATAAAGATTATATTGCACTTGTTTATATGACGGGTATTTTGCCGATAAAGAAATATGGCACACATTCGGCTTTGAATATGTTTACGGAGTATTCAATGACAAATTCAGGAAAAATAGCAAATTCTGTTGGATTTACAGAAGAAGAAGTACAGGAGTTGTGTGAA
>JAQXZA010000116.1 GCA_029226955.1 Clostridia bacterium
AAAAAAATTCCTCCTTTAATTTTAGCATAGTCCTTTCACTAAACGCTAAAAAAAGGAGGAAATTCGACCTTTTAGAGTATAAAAACCGAAAAAATTAAAGATTTTTTAATAAATACTTGCCGTAATTACACACAACTCCACTCTCCACACTCCACTCTCCACACTCATAACAACTCCACTCTCCACTCTCCACTCTCCACACTTTTAAAAAATTTTTTTGAATTATTTATTGTTGTAATAAAAAACTGCAAGCTGTGTGCGGTCACGGAGTCCGAGTTTTTCAAGAATTACACTGAGATAATTTCTTACTGTTCCCTCGCTCAGATAAAGTCTGTCGGAAATTTCTTTGTTGCTGAGTCCGTCTGCAATAAGTTCAATGATTGAGTTTTCCTTTTCGCTGAGATTGAATTTTTTGTAATCAAAGCCTTGTTTTGTGTTCATAAGTGACGGCAGTTTTGTTATGACTTCATTACCAAAAACATTCTGACCGTTCATTACGGTTTCAAGTGCCGGAACAATTCCCTGAAAATCCTGTTTTAAAATATATCCCTTTGCACCCATATTCAGTGCTTTAACAATATATTCATCATCTGAAAAAGTGGTTAAATACAGGATTTTTGCGTCCTTGTGTCTGTCAAGAATTTGTTTGCCTGTTTCAATTCCATCCATACCGCCCATTCTTATATCCATAAGAAGTATGTCGGGATTATGCTGTTCGTAAAGTTCAACAGCCTGTTCGCCGCTTTCGCCGATTGCAAGAACCTCTATGCCCTTTGCCTCGATAATCGTTTTAAGCGAGAGTGCAACTATTTTGTCATCATCTACAACTATTATTTTCATTCTTCCGTCCCCTTGTCTTTCGGTATTGAAATAAATATTTTAAATCCGCTTTCACTTGGTGTAATGCGGATAATTCCATTGAGAGTTTCAACTCTGTTCTGCATATTCAGAAGTCCTATGCCATTTGTGTTGATATTCTGAGGACACTTTCCGTTATCCTCAATAATAAGCTGATAAAATGCCGGGTGTTCACGAATAAGTATCATCATTTTGTCAGCGTTTGAGTGCTTAATGACATTGTTTACGCTTTCTTTTATTATTGTTATAAAGCAAAGTTTGATTTTGTTAGGGATATTCTCGCCACAATCAAATTCAGTTTTTACGGTTATATTTTTGTTGTCAAGCGGTTTAATTGCCTCTTTGAGTGAATATTCAAGATTTATCGAGCTGTCGTGTAAATTATGTACACTTTGTCTTATTGTGGTCATTGCGTTGTTGAGGGTTTCATTTATGCCGGCAAGTCCCTGACTGCATATTTCGTTGTCGGCGGTTATCACCTGTAAAGCACCGACCTGCAAAATTGACCGTGACAAAAGATGTCCGACATTATCGTGTATTTCTCTTGCAATTCTGTTTCGTTCACGCAACGTCGCAATATGTACTTCATTATCGTGATTTTCCCTTAACTGTCTGTTTTTCTCTTTGAGAAGAATATTCTTTTCTGTTGAATCGTCCCTTAATTTCATAAGTTTATTGTTGAGTATTTCAGCCTGTTCTGTCCTGTATTCAAGCACCGCCGACAACACCGCAAGAATTACAACAAAACTAACAATATATATATTGTAAACTCTGAATGAAAGAATTACCGCAACAACTGCCGCCGCCAACACAAAATACCGTCTGTCAGCGGCTGTATCATAAGCAACAAGCGGCATTATCATTGACAATTCAGGAAACGCAAAGCACATTATTACAAAGAGAATTTCCGCAACAAAAGATATTTTCCTGTTTTCAACCGCCTGACAAAGTGCCGACACAAATATTCCCGAAATTAAAGCCACAACAGGCACAAAAAAATTTCCAACCGTACATAATAATACCATACAACAAACTGCTATTATTGACTTATTGAAAATATGTTTCATCACATCACCGCAAATCATTCATTCTAAACACTTACAAAAACATTATAACAACCATATTTCTAAAAATCAAGCAGTGTGCCGCCGTCATAATTTCAACGCACAAACTCACCGCCACAACAACTCCTCACTCCTCACTCCTAACTCCTAACTAAATCTGACATTTGTCATATTGGAAAGTGAGGTTTATCACTGTTATTGAAAAAAGAAAGATTGTATAATAAGGGCATAACAAATGAGGAGGGGTTCTTATGGGAACTGAAATTGTAAAAATCGAAAATCTTGTTAAAAGATACAAGGAACTTATTGCCGTTGACCACCTTAATCTCAGTATTGAGGAGGGCGAAATTTTCGGACTTCTGGGTCCTAACGGTTCGGGTAAAACAACAACTATTAACTGTCTGCTGTCTTTGCTTACATTCGATAAGGGCAGTATAAAGGTTTTTGGAAAAGAAATGACTCCGTCAAGCTATGACATCAAAAAACAAATCGGTGTTGTTATGCAAGATGTTGCCGTAATTGAACAGCTTAATGTTTATCAGAATATCGACTACTTCTGCGGACTTTACATAAATGATAAAAAGACACGCAAGAAATATGTTGATGAGGCTATACGTTTTGTCGGGCTTGAAGATTTCGTGAAGTTCTTGCCGAAAAAACTGTCAGGCGGTCTTTTAAGGCGACTTAATATTGCCTGCGGAATTGCACACAAACCAAAACTTATAATTTTTGATGAACCGACCGTTGCGGTTGACCCACAGAGCCGAAACAAAATTCTTGAAGGCATTAAGGAACTCAACAAAAACGGTGCAACAATCATTTACACCTCTCACTATATGGAAGAAGTCGAACAGCTTTGTTCAAGAATTGCAATTATCGACAAGGGCAAAAATCTTGTAACAGGCACAAAGGAAGAACTTAAAAAAATGGTTAAAAATACCGAAACAATCACGATTGAAACCGAAAACATCAGCGACAAAATCAAGAATAAATTGTGTGAGTCTGAACACATTTATGAAGTTGATTACAGCGACGGCAAACTCAATGTAAAATGCAGTGGCGGAAAACACAATCTTGTTAATGTTCTTGGTATTCTTGCGGAAAATAATATTCCTGTCGGCAGAGTTTATTCTGAACTTCCGACACTCAATGATGTATTCCTTGAAATTACAGGCAAGGCACTTCGTGATATGGAGGGCTGATTTATGTTTTTTCACAATTTAAAATACAGTATTCTGCAAACAATCAAACAGAAAGAAATTATAATGTGGTTCATTCTGTTTCCGTTTTTTATGATTACGGTTTTCTTTGCGGTGTTCAACGGTCTTGGCGAAAAAACCGAACATTTTAATGATATTCCTGTTGCTGTTGTTTTTGAAAAGGACGACAAAACCTTTAAAACGGTTCTTGACGAAATTTCAAAGTCTGATGAACCGATATTTAATGTTACTTATGCCGACAAAACAAAGGCACAATCATTACTTAAAAACGGTGATGTAAATGCGATAATTACCGTAAACGACGATATTTCAATGTCTGTTTCAGAAAGCGGAATTGCAAACACAATAGTTCACGAATTTATTACTCAGTACCGTGTTCAGAAAGATATTATCAACGAAACCGCAAAAAACAATCCCGAAAAAATTCAGGACGTAATAAACAGCTTTTCAAAAGAACAAACTGTTAATGAAAACATCTCGCTTTCAAACGGTAATATGGACGTTTTTGTGTCGTTCTTTTTCTCGCTTATCGCTATGATTGCAATGAATACCGCAAATATGGGTGTGTTTATTGCAACGGAAAATCAGGGCAACCTCAGCAAAATCGGTGCAAGAAAATGCCTTTCCCCTACACCTAAAATTATATCCATACTTTCGTCATATTTGGCAAATTGTATTGTCGCAATAGCATTAAGCGTAATTGCGGTTACATATATTCTTATTCTGGGTGTAAATTTAGGAAATAAAATTGCTATGATTTATCTTTCGGCAATTATCGGTTCAATAACAGGTATTTCATTCGGTTTCTTTGTCGGTTCAATCGGCAGAATGTCATCAGGTGTGAAATTCGCAATAAGTATGGTGGTTACAATGACAAGCTATGTTTGCAGTGGACTTATGTCATCAGATATTAAAGTAGTTATTGATACTTATGTACCGATTATAAACAAACTTAATCCTACCGCAAGAATTGCCGATATGCTTTATTGTCTGAATATCTATGACGATTACAGAATATTTACCGAACATCTTGTTGTACTTCTTATTATGACTGTGATTTTTATTACAGGTGGATTTATGTTTACAAGGAGGAAAAAATATGCAAGTCTTTAAGGCTTTTATGAAAATAGTTCTGAAACATCTGAACATAGCTTTCATATATATAGTTGTATTTTTTGTGATGGCGGTAATTATGGCTAATGTCGGCACATCTCAGACAGAACAGTTTTCCGCAAGCAAGCTGAATGTTTGTGTTATAGATATGGACAATTCAGCGGCAAGCAAAAAGCTGACCGAATACATAGGCAAGAACCATAATCTCGTTGATATTGAAAACAATAAAGATGATATTCTCAATGCACTTTACTACCGTACAGCCGACTATGTTCTGAATATAAAAGAAGGCTATGAAAAAAATCTTTCAAGCGGCAACACACAAGACTTACTTTCAAACTATAAAGTACCCGACAGCTACAATGCTGTATTTATGGATTCACAACTTGACTCTTATGTAAAATATGCCTCAGCCTATATTTCGGGCGGAATGAGTGTCGAAAAGGCTCTTGACAAAGTTTCAGACGAATTGTCAGATGAAGTTAAGGTTGAAACGCTTTCATTTAATGATACCGCTGAACCACAAGACACAAGATATATGTATTTCTCATATCTCGGATATATTATGGTTATGGTTATCGTTATGGCGGTTGCCCCGTCGTTTATGGCTATGACGAATAAAAAAATCCGTAGCCGTACAAACTGTTCGGCAATTACATCTTCAAGTCAGACAATACAGTTAGTAATTGGTGCGGCAATATGCGGAACGGCTGTTTTCATAATGTTTGCACTTGGCGGCTTTGTATTCCTTGGCGATATGATGTTCACGACAACAGGACTTCTTATGGTTCTTAACCTGTTCGTATATACTGTCTTTTCAATAATGCTGACGCTGTTCATTTCAACACTTCTGGAAAACACAACAGCACTCAATATGATAGCTAATGTTCTTGGTCTTGGAATGAGTTTTCTCGGCGGTGTATTCGTAAATCAGAGTTTACTCAGCGAGGGAGTTCTCAGTGTCGGAAGATTTTTACCGTCATACTGGTATGTCAGAGCCGTAAACATTACTGCCGGTGCTTGCGGAGAAGTTTTCGACCTTGGTCAGTATTTTATCAGCGTTGGAATAGTATTCGGCTTTGCACTGGTTATGATGGCTCTTACACTTCTTACCGCAAAAATCAAAAGAAAATCATCAGTATAAAAAATTCAGGTATTTCTCCCGACAAAATCGGGGGAAATATCTTTTTGTTCAATATTAAAACAATCCTTTGACATTTGAAATTTATGTCATTATTATTATAACAGCATTTCCGTTCATCACGGAATGTCTGCGGAATAAAACATCAGCGGAGGGTTTGAAAATAAAGGAAATTGGTATTCTCCGTGCTATTGGTGCGTCAAAGCACAATATTTCACAGGTGTTCAATGCTGAAACACTGATTATCGGATTGTGTTCAGGTATTCTCGGTGTAGGAATTTCCGAATTGTTGTTAATTCCGATAAACGCAATTATTCACGTATTAGTCGGCAGTGCTACTGTAAATGCGGTTCTTTCATTACCGGCGGCTCTTATACTTATCGCAATAAGTACAATTATTACACTTATCGGCGGTTTGTTACCGGCTAAAAAAGCCGCAAAAAAAGACCCTGTAATCGCCCTCAGAACAGAATAATATTCAAAACACAAAAGGCAATGGAAAAAACTCCACTGCCTTTTCGTATTGTCAACATTCCACGCAACAACTAACGGTCACACTAATTCCTAACTCCTAACTCCTCACTCCTCACTCCTAACTAACTCCACACTCCACTCTCCACACTCCACTCTCAAATCAGGCTGTCATTTCGAGGTCACGTTTTAAGCGGGAGATTATTTTCTTTTCGAGGCGTGAAATGTAGGATTGTGAAATTCCGAGTTTATCCGCAACTTCTTTCTGAGTGTGTTCTTTTTGTCCGTTAAGACCAAAACGCAACTCCATTATGCAAAGTTCACGTTTGTTGAGTTTCATAACGGCTTTCATAAGCTGATTTTGTTCTGACTCCTGTTCAATCTTGATGTTGACAACGTCACTGTCACTGCCTAAAATATCGGAAATGAGAAGTTCGTTTCCGTCCCAGTCAACATTAAGTGGTTCATCTATTGAAATTTCGTTTTTTTGCTGTGCATTTTTTCGCAGATACATAAGTATTTCGTTCTCGATACATCTTGACGCATAGGTCGCAAGTTTTATGTTTCTTGACGGACAAAATGTATTGACGGCTTTTATCAATCCTATTGTTCCGATTGAAATTAGGTCTTCTACATTTACTGACGGCGATTCAAATTTTTTTGCGATATACACAACAAGTCTGAGATTGTGTGTAATCAGCGGTTCACGTGCATTTTCATCTCCGTTTTCGATACGTTTCATTATTTCGGCTTCTTCAACGCTTTTCAGCGGCGGCGGAAGTGTTTCGGGGCCATTTATATAGTAAACCCCGTCCTCTCCCATAATCATCATTCTGAACGCAAGCCAACCGGACATAAACTTATCTGATATTTTTTTAACACTGCCCATAATGTCAACTCCCTTTCATAATCAGCTCGGCAGGCACAAGCATATCTGTTCCGCTTGTCATATTTTCTCCTTTGCAAAAAGCAAGATAGGCACTTACCTCCGTTTCTTCATTATCAATTTTCAGCTTTATTATGTCCGGTTTAACAGCGGGAATAACTCCCGTTCCTCCGACAGAATTAAAAGGCACAAGCCGCACTCCTTTAATGCTGTTGCCTGAATTTTCTGTGATTTTCATACAGTCGGCTGCGTCAAACATATCTTTGAATATTTCTTCTCTTGCGACAATTACACATTCGTCCGAAAACGGCTCTTTTAATGTGTTTCCAGTATCAATAGTACCGTCAGCCTCCTTTGTTATGCCGTTATAAGTTATGATAACTCTGCATTTAAGCTGTTTAGGCACTCCCCTCCCTGTTATCCTCATTATCACACGCAGGATTATGTAACAGAAAAGCGTGGTTATTACAAGCACTATCGGCGACACGGCAATATAAACGCTGTTGTTTCTTATCACGATATTTTTTGGCGAAAAAACAATCCACAACGCTATCATTGCACCGCAATAACAAAAACTTATAAGAAAAAATGCCGCTGATGTTTTTATGAAAACTTTTCTGTTTAACGGACAAAATGCCGCCGCAACAACAGCACAAGCCGTCAGCATACTGACAACCATTGACAATCCCGACGGCAAAGGCGGCAAAAATATCGCAAACGAACATATTCCACCCACTGCCGCACCAAGCAAGAGTCTTTTTTGTCCACAACTGAGTGATAAAAAATTCCTGACCGTCAGAAGTATGATATAGTCTATTATAAAATTCAGACAAAAAAGAATGTCAACATATATTGTCTGCGTCACTTTATTTCCTCCTGCGGCAATAAGTATTATTGCACAAAACATATTCAGAATTTTGTAATTTATGCTTGTACGAAAATGATAATCGTACATCATAAAGTGAGCATTAGTATATTTATTTTACAGAAAAATAATTTTTGCCTTAATATTGTTGCGGCAGTAACGAAAAATATCACAATTACCGTTACTGCCGCAAATTACTGCCTTATATTTTAGTATGTCCCTGAATTTATCGTTGCACATAACAAAATAAGCGTAAATTAAATTTTGTTATGTAGCCTGTTTTCTTGCTTCCTCCATACCAAGACCGAAACTTATTGACAAAGCCTCGTCAACCTTATACATATCATAGTTGCTGAGTGAACCCATTTTTTCTTTGAGCCGACGTTTGTCAAGAGTCCGTATCTGTTCAAGAAGAACGACAGAATCCTTTGCAAGACCGCTGTGGTCGGCATAAAGTCTTATATGAGTAGGCAGATTTGCCTTTGAACTCTGGCTTGTGATTGCCGCCGCAATGACTGTCGGACTGAATTTGTTGCCGACATCATTCTGTATAATCAGTACAGGTCTTATTCCGCCCTGTTCTGAACCTATAACAGGGCTTAAATCAGCATAATAAATATCTCCTCGTCTGATGTTCATATTTTTTCACGCTCCGAATTTTTGATTTGATGTGCTGACAATGTTATTTTGTCCCATATAGAGCGATTTAATCATTGTTTATAAAAATCAACACATTATATTATATTCAGACAAAATACTGCTTGTGAAAAAATCAAGTGCCGAAAAAAGTACAAGCGTTCCCGATTTTAATTTACAGAAACGCTTTTATTATGTATTCATTGAATTTTAGAAAATCCCTTTTAACAAACAACCGTAATTTTAAAATAACAGCACATCTTTGATTGGTGTTCTTGCATAAAAATGTTAATATAATATGTAGTATATAAACAATGATTATAATAAATTATATGCACTTATTGCTTAAATAAGAACCGTTATTTTTAAATTTTTTATATATGATTTACTTATTTTTAAGAGTGGAGTGTGGAGAGTGGAGAGTGGAGTTAGTTAGGAGTTAGGAGTGAGGAGTTAGGAATGTGTGTGACCGCCGCTTTTTTCGCTGAAATTTTTATTCAGAATTTCAAGCCAGTTTTCAGGCGGCTTTTTTATTGCCATTTTTTGTTTTGTTATCGGGTGGACAAAAGTCAGAACGCCACAGTCAAGACACTGACGGTCAAAATATTTCCGACTGCCGCCGTACATATCATCTCCCGCAAGTGAATGTCCTATACTTGCAAAATGGGTTCTTATCTGATGTGTGCGACCTGTTTCAAGTTTGATTTCAAGATATGTGTGATTATGTTCAACACACAGGGATTTCCAGTGGGTTACGGCTCTTACTCCGCCCTCGCCTGTTTCACGCTGAATTGTGTGACCTTCTTTCAGTCTTAACGGTGCGTCTATTGTGCCACTGCCGAAAAGTTCGCCCTCACACAATGCAAAATAGGTTTTATCGACTGTTTTCGGTAAAAATGCCGCCGAATATGCACTCTTTGCGACAAGAACAAGTCCCGAAGTGTCACGGTCAAGGCGGTTTATTGCACGAAAAGTATAATGTTCGCCCTTGCTTTCACTGTAATATACTGCACCGTTTGCAAGCGTGTCAAGCTGATGTTCTCTTACAGGGTGAACCGGCATAAACGGCGGCTTGTTGAATATTATAATTTCGCTGTCCTCATAGACAATATCAAGCGGAATGTTTACAGGAGTGATATAGTTTTCGTCGTCGGGCATTTTCAGTTCGACAACATCACCGCCGTGAAGTATGTCTATACTTCTTATATGCTCGCCGTTTGAAGTTATTCCGTTTTCTGTACGTTTTAATTTTGTCAGCAGTCGTGCGGAAACATTACAGCGTTTTCTCAGAAAATTCTGCACCGTTATTCCGTCACAATCGTTTTCAACAACAAATTTCAAAGTTCTGTCCCCTTTATTATATTGCATACATCAATAAGAGATGTAATTTTATAGTCGCATAAATCATTCGGCATTGAAATTTTATTTTTCGGGTCATACACACAGGTGTCAAGTTCCGCATTTTTTCCGCCCTGCATATCTGATGTCAGGGAATCCCCGACAACAAGAATTTTTGATTTATCTTTTTCGGGTATTTTTTCAAAGACAATATCGAAAAATTCCTTTTGCGGTTTTTGAACACCTGTTTCGTCAGAAATGAATATATCCTTTAAAAACTTTGTAACGGGACTTTTGCCGAAACGTCCACGCTGTACAACGCTTAATCCGTTAGTGATTATATAAATATCACATATACGGCTGATTTTTTCGAGTGCGTCATAAGCACCGTCAATGAGTATTGCCTGTTGTGACAGTTCATTTACATAGTTGTCGGCAAGTTCGGTAATTTTTTCAACATCACTGCACATATCAAAATATTCACAAGTGAGTTTAAAACGCTCAATTCTCAATTCTGAACGCTTTATCTCGCCTTTTTCAAATTTTTTCCACAGGCTGTCGTTTATTTCGCTGAATTTTTCATACAGTGTCTGAGTAAAGCCAAAGCCGTTTTTTTCAAAAGCATTTTTCAGAGCGTTATATTCGCATTTCGGAAAATCAAAAATAGTGTCGTCTGCGTCCATAAGCAAGGTTGTATATTTCATAATATCAGTTCCTGTCTGTTTTTTTATAAATTATAGCTTAATTTTATTGATAATTCAACCATCACTTTATCACAGAAAAATACCCCACAAACCGTATTTTCTCAGTTTATGGGATAATATTTATGTTTATTCTTCTGCAAGTTTTTTGTCTTTTATGCGTTTTACTTCTGATACTATGAACATTTCAATCATTGCAACACTTTCTATCATTATTGCAACAATGTCATTTAATTGATTGCCTGTTACTAAGGATTCACCGTTCAGTATTTCAATAATATCAACAACAAGCATAAAGAGTCCTGCTATTCCGAATATTATAAAAATCATTCGGGAGGTTTTTTCTTTTATGCCGTAAAATGCGTCATTTAAAATTACTTTTGTGCCGAATACAGAAAACGAAATCCAGAATGTTGTTATCAACATAAAATATGTACTGAATTTACATATTTCAAATAAGTCCTCAATCATATAAAACAGTACCAACAATATAAATGATGTTAAAAAAGCCCACTGAAAAGCCTTTCCTCTTTCAATCTGCTGGCGTTCATCAAAATTTTCACTAATCTTAGTCATTGTTGTTATCCTCCCAAAAAAGTTCATCAAGTGTTTTGTCAAGTGCCTTGCATATTGCAATACACAGCTTTAATGACGGGTTGTACTCGCCCGACTCAATCAGTCCTATTGTCTGCCTTGTAACTCCTACAATTTTTGCAAGGTCATTTTGGTTCATACCGTGTTCAAGTCGGGCAATTTTAATTTTTAGATTTTTCATTCTGCACCTCCTGTAACCATATAGTAACATATATCTTACTGAATGTCAACTATATATTGCATTTTGTCAGAAAAAAATTACGCAATTATATATTGTACTTCTACAAGAAAATTCAGCTATCAGCTATAATTATAAAAATTCTTTGCGTGAACATTATCAAATAACAAAAAAAGTAACCGCCCTTATCTTAAAGGTGCGGTTACAAATACGAAAAATATTATATTTCATAAAAAATTATTTTTGCTTAAAACTCCTCATTTGTACCCAAAACAAACCGATTGCGGCTACAAAAATCAACGAAAATCCTACCACTATAAACCAACCGCTTGTAGATGTCGTTCCTGTCGATGGCATAATAATCGGAATAAGATAGTTTTCAAGTTCAATCTCATTTCCGTTAATAACTTCTATTGTTCCGTCGTTTATGGTCATATTGCCGGAACTGTCAATGGTGATTTTTAACGGCGAATCAAGCTGTTGATATTTCGGGGGTGCTTTTGTTTCGACAAGATAATACTCTATACCGGCGGAGAGCTTGTCCGTAAAAACTGCGGTGGCTTTCGTGTTGTCCTCGTTTAAAGACGTAACGGCAGTTTCAACAATGGTACAGTTTATACTTTCACTATTATAGACAATGGTTTTCTCTCCACTGTTATTATCTCTTTGATACAGAGCAAACTCTGCATTGGCAAGGGGGTCTTTTGTGGTTTTACTACCGTCAATCTTGCTTACATTAAGCGTATATACCTTTTCAAAACGTGCATAATAGGTCGTATCGCCCGTAGTTGTGTAGCTTATTGTCTTGCCATCATTTGTAAGCATAATATCGTCAACAGCATTACTATCGGAATCAAACCAACCGACAAATTTGTAGCCGCTTTTAACAGTCGCAGTGGAGGTTACAGACGTACCCACCACGTTATTATGGGTATAGGAAGAAAGAGTACCTATGTTATCATCAGTGGTATCTTCCCAAGTGTCACCGTTCTTTATCTGACGAGTATATGTCTGTGTAACAATTTTCTTGAATTTTGCGTAATATGTCGCATCGCCCGTAGTTGTATAGCTTATTGTTTCGTTTTTGGTTTTAAGATTATCATTGACATCATACCAACCTATGAATTGATAACCGTCGCCAGCGGTCGCAGTGGAGGTTGCAATATTACCTATCTCTTGCTTACCACCACCGTAATCTGTGAGAGTACCTACATTATTATTTGTTGTATCTTTCCAAGTGTCACTATCCATTACCTGACGTTTATAGGTCTGTGTAACCATTTTTTTCTGAAATCTTGCGTAATATGTCGCATCGCCCGTAGTTGTGTAGCTTAGTGTTTTTTCGGTAGTTATACGAGTACCCTCAGAATCATACCAACCGACGAAATCGTATAAACTTCCGGCGGTCGCAGTGGAACTTATAGGCATACCTACCGCATCAGTATATGTATAGCGTCCAAGAGTACCTATTGCATTGTCTTTTGTGTTGTCCCAAGTTTTAGTGTTACCATTCCATACCTGACGGATATAGGTCTGTGTAACGCTGTTTGAAAATCTTGCGTAATAGGTATTTACACTTTCATTTGTTTCAATATAGCTGTATTCAGAATGAGTGCTGACAAGGTTTCCATTTTCGTCATACCAACCAACAAAAGTATAGTTTTTATTTGCAGTTGCCGTAACTGTTACTTTTTCATCAGTTGCAGCGTGGTAGGATTTGCCGCCTTTATAATTATACTCAGCATTATAATTCTCGTTTGATTTATCTGTTACACTTGTAATTTCAACTTTTCCGCCATCACTTGAATTTATGTAACTGCCGTCTTTTGCTTCAACCTGTGGTATAAATGCCTGTCGCCAACGCCATTGTGCAATCATTGTAAGACCTTTGTGAACATTGGCATAGGCTTTTTCTTCTCCGTTATCTGTCCAGGTTACACCCAAAACCTCATTATTATCATCTTTGTTGATTGTATTGGTTAAAGTTACATTGCCATTATATATTTTAAAATACTGTGCTTTCTCATCTCCGTTGACTCCACCAATAGAGTAATCACAAGCTACTGTATGCACACCAGGAAGTAACAGACTTCCTGATTGGTCTGCATTTACCTTGCTATATTCCTCAGGAACATTATCAACGGTATCGCCTGTAAGAAGCCAACCCATAAACTTCCAGCCGTCATTCTGTCCTTCGGCTGCCTTTGATACATAAGGGGGAATAAATTTTTTAACCTGTGTTTCAGCACTGACATCAGGCTTAAAGCTATATACATTTTCCGCTTCACCTGTATTATACTGACTTTCGACTTTATACGCTTTTCCGCCGTTAGAGTCATAAGTTACGGTAGGACTTTTGAGAAATACAAAGTGCAAATCTGTTGCCGAAGTCAAATTTTCCAGATAATAAGTATAAACGGTATCACCGTCTGCATTGGTCGATTTTATCCATTTACCCTTTTTTTCTTCTTCTGTTAAGCTGCCTGTGTCGTTTATTACATTTCCGGCTAATTTCAAAAACTCGGTTACTGGATTATCGTTTTCATCTTGATATGTGTAATACAAACCGATAAACTCACAACCGTCATCTAAATCATCTTTTTTCAAAATAGCCTGAATTTTCAGCGTATTTTTATTCTCCACGTAGGTTGCAAGCTTATCATCAACTGTGACTTTATGACCTTCTGAACTTCCCTCGCTCCCGGTTGTTCCATCACTTCCGCCGATAATAACACTACCGTGAGTGGTGGTACTGCCGGACAATGGGTGATAAAGCTTGAAGTTTATATTATCAAGGAAGTTACCAAAAGTTTTTGATGTAGCCGTGGACGAGCCGTTATATCCCCCGACAGAAACAAAGCCGAATACGGTTTCAGTCTGACCAGCCGGAACGATATAGTGATAATACTCGTTCAACTCCGAACTTGTACCGCTTGTTCCACTTCCGCTTTTCGCACTGCTATTGTCATTAGAGCCGTAATGACTCCACGGATTCGTTCCGCTCGTGGCTTTTGATGATGCCATTATCCAGATATGCCATTCCTCAGTGTAGATAGTGCTTGGTGTCAGACTAAACGCATTATTTCCTGCATTATCCGCAAAAGTACCGCTTGCGGCAAACTTTTTACTGTAAACGATAATCCGTTCTTTGTCCACGCCGGCAGAGGTTTTAACGGACGTTTTTCCCTGAGCAATAAGCCAGTCCACCATCTGCATAAACTGGTCACGACCGTCCTTGCTGGGCTTTGACGGATTAACAGACTGTTTAGGGCCTATAATCAATGCCATTGTGTCCGTTACATTTCGACCGCCGTGATCCAATCCCCACTCGTAAACACTCGACGGATAGGTCTTGACATTCTGATATAATGTACTCTCTTCATCAGCGTTTAATTCTGCGGCATACGAACCATTAGTAGGAGTTAATGTTACACCAGATATATAAGTTCCTGTGTTATTTCTGAATAATTCAATTTTGCCCTGAAAAGCTGTTGTATTCCAGTGGGGAACTTCGCTTTGCAAAGGTTGCTTATAGTTTGGTGAAGTCCAGGTCTGCCCCTCTTCAAAGCTGCCGTTTTGCAGTTGGTTGGTACTAAGAGTCGGGGTATCTTCTGCATAAACACGAGCAGGTGGATAATTAAACAGCGAAAAAACACTGCAAAAAATCATAAACGCCGTAAGAAATATGGCAACCCAGCGTATTGTAATATTATGTTTTGATTTATACATAGTGAAACCACCCTTTTCCGCCGTTGAATATGTATATTTTCGTAGAATAACCAACTCCAATCGACAAAAAATAACAAATTATCCATATGTAATTATAACGATTATCTGATTTTCTGTCAAGAACGTGCAAAAAAAGTAACCGCCCTTAATTAAAGGTGCGGTTACTTCTTTTTAAATCATATTTGACAAACCAGTACAATTATGTTAGAATACTTTTCACAAGGTGTCCTACCTAAGCGGTAAGCGGTTAGTCCCCGATTTTTTTATACAGGGGGCGAAAAACTTTTTGACTCCCCCGAGTTTTAAACAAGGGGGTGAGATTATGGTTACATACGAGGCTTTGTTCCAGTTCACATTAGTGATTATCGGAGTTATCGGTCTTTGCGTGAGCATTATCAATAATAAAAAGAAATAACCGCCCAGCTTCCCATTGTGCGTTTACTTCTTTCTCATCTTTTTTGGGGGCTAACCGTTTATCAGGTAGTCCGCCTTGTATTTTTATTATACAACAGTTTATGACCTGTGTCAAGCCGCTGTTTTTTATTTTTGTTTATAAATATTACAGGCTCCAACATACGTTATTGTACATTGAAGCCTGTTTTTTTAATTGTTTTGAATTATACTGTTGTCTTTTTATTGTTCTTCATAAAGAGATAAACTGCATCTGCTACTGATGCGGCTACAACAAGCACAAGAAGCCAACCGCCGAATGTAAGTCCTGAACTTGCTGAAATAAGACTTCCGTAATATGAAACTGACAGAGCGGATTTAGCATATCCTGTCAGACCGGCAAACGACTGAATCATAATAATAATCGTGCTAATCAATTCAAGAGCCGGAGTAAGAAATACATAAAATTTAGCAATCTGTGGCTTTCCCTGCATAAACTTGATACAGAAAGGCTCATATTTCATTACTGCCGAAAGAAGTGCAAGTATAATTAAAATTCCCGCAAAAGCACTTAAAGTAAATGCGTTGAACGACGCTCCCTGTGAAATCCCGAAAGCACCCATACTTACAAAACCTACCGGGAAAAGTGCAAGGATAAATACAAGAACTGAGGCAAAGTTTATGAAATTGTCAAAAATCATTGCCATTTTGTCAGTCTGCTTGAAAAGTGAAACAAAGTTATTGCCAAACTCTTTGAAATATTTTGCAAAATCAAACGGACGTTTTATACTTCTTCCGCAACTCATACACGCTTCTGCACCCGGCTGAACCGCTGAACCGCAATGTGGACAGAATGATGTTCCCTCACCAATTTTAACTCCGCACTTTGTGCATACTACCTGATTTGGTAAAACTTCCGAACCGCAATTTCTGCAAAACTTTTTGGTCGGAACAGTCGGCTGAGGCTGAAATTGTTGCTGTGTTGGTTGTTGTGGCTGGAACTGTTGCTGTGTCGGCTGTTGTGGTTGGAACTGCTGTTGTGTTGGTTGTTGTGGTTGGAATTGTTGCTGTGTTGGTTGTTGTGGCTGGAACTGTTGCTGTGTCGGCTGTTGTGGTTGGAACTGCTGTTGTGTCGGCTGTTGTGGCTGAAACTGTTGTTTTGGCTGTTTTTGCAACTGAGGTTTTTTATTTTCGTTAATTGCACCAACTGTTACAGGCTGTTCTGCGTTATATTTAGTACCGCATTTTGTGCAGAAAGCAGTACCGATACCTCTTGGTGAACCGCATTTAGCACAAAAAGCACTGCCTGAACCTTTCAGAGTGCCGCACTGTGTGCAGACTTTGAAACTCTCGTCCATTTGAACTCCACAATTTTTACAATACATAACATTTCCTCCTGATATGTAAATATATAACTGTAATAAATTTTTCCTGACTATTATACAATAACGATATTTAATAATCAAGTGTTGAAATTATCACAAAAAACGAAACTGAAATATACAGTTTCGTTTTTATATAATTAAGAGTTAAATCCCATAAGATAGTTTTCGGCAGACATAACACAATTTGCACCATCTGAAACAGCCGTAACTACCTGTCTTAACTGTTTTGTTCTTACATCTCCGGCAACAAAAATACCCTTTGCACTTGTAACACCGTTTTCGTCAGCTATGACATATCCGTTTGAGTCAAGGTCGGCAACACCTTTAAGAAGTTCCGAATTAGGCACATTACCTATTGCCACAAACACACCGTCAACAGCAATGGTTTTTTCGGTATTGTTCTGCATAATGCTTATGCCGCTTACTTTTTTATCGCCGTCAATTTCTGTCGGTACGGCATTAAGGACACATTCTATAACAGGATTTTCGGAAACTTTGTTTTGAAGTAATTTATTTGCCCGAAATTCATCTCTGCGGTGTATAAGATAAACCTTTGCGGCAATCTTTGAAAGAAGAATTGCGTCACCGAGTGCCGTATCTCCTCCGCCGACAACCGCTACTGTTTTACCACGATAAAACGCACCGTCACAAACGGCACAATACGAAACACCTCTGCCTGTAAATTCATTTTCGCCTTTTATGCCGAGTTTTCTGTGTGACGCACCTGTGGCATAAATTACGGTTTTTGTTTCGAGAGTCTTGTCGTCTGAAAACACTACCTGATAAAAGTCTTTTACAGGATTGATTTTCACGGCATTACCGACAAGAAATTCAACACCGAGTGCCAATGCGTGTTTACGGAATTTTTCACCAAGCTCAAATCCGTTTTCGCCGTTAAGTCCGAGATAATTGTCAACACATTCACTTTCTGCAATCTGACCTGTGCCGTTATAGTCCTTTTCCGTAATAACGAAATCAAGCTGTGAACGTTTTGCATAAACCGCCGCTGAAAGTCCGGCGGGGCCACTTCCGAGTATTATTGTATCGTACATATATTCTCCTCCTGAATTATATTCTTGTTTTTTAGTATATATCACAAAATATTATAAGTCAATAATCTGAAAATATTTATTATATAAAAATTCAGAAAGCCGCAAGCCGATGCGTTTTTCACACATCGGCTTGCGACTTTTATTTATAATATTCAGGGGAAAGCAAAGAAATTAATACATTCCGTTAGGATCTGCTGCCGGAACTGCCGGAGTCGGCTCCTTAATATCTGCAACAAGTGATTCTGTTGTGAGAACCATACTTGCAACAGACGCTGCATTCTGAAGTGCTGAACGTGTAACCTTAGTAGGATCTACGATACCAGCCTCCATCATATCCATATATTCCTCAGTAAGAGCGTTGAAACCATAACCAATCTTGTTGGCTGCCTTGATGTTTGCAACAATTACAGAACCTTCAAGACCGGCATTAGCTGCAATCTGACGTACAGGCTCTTCAAGTGCTTTAAGAACAATCTTTGCACCTGTCTTTTCGTCGCCTTCAAGTGTATCAACAAGCTTTGTAACTTCATCTATTGTGTTCATAAGAGCTGTACCACCGCCGGCTACGATACCTTCTTCAACGGCTGCCTTTGTTGCGGCAAGAGCGTCTTCGATACGGAGTTTCTTTTCTTTCATTTCAATTTCTGTTGCAGCACCAACCTTGATAACTGCTACGCCGCCAGCGAGTTTTGCAAGACGTTCCTGAAGTTTTTCTCTGTCGAAATCTGATGTAGATGCCTCAATCTGAGCACGAATCTGTGAAACTCTGCCCTCAATAGCAGCTTTATCACCGTAACCGTCAACAATGATTGTGTTTTCCTTGTCAACTTTAACCTGACGAGCGTGACCAAGCTGGTCAAGAGTTGTGTCTTTGAGTTCAAGACCAAGTTCAGAAGAAATTACCTGACCGCCTGTAAGAACGGCAATATCCTGGAGCATTTCTTTTCTTCTGTCGCCAAAGCCCGGAGCCTTGATACCAACACAGTTGAATGTACCACGAATCTTGTTAAGGATAAGTGTTGTAAGAGCCTCGCCCTCAATGTCCTCAGCTATGATAACGAGCTTTTTGCCTGTCTTTACGATTTGTTCAAGAAGTGGGAGAATTTCCTGAATGTTTGAAATCTTCTTGTCTGTGATAAGGATATAAGCGTCGTCAACATCAGCAACCATCTTGTCTGTATCTGTGCACATATAAGGTGTGATATATCCTCTGTCGAACATCATACCTTCAACAACCTCTGAATATGTTGCGGCTGTCTTTGATTCTTCAACAGTGATAACGCCGTCCTTGCCTACCTTTTCCATAGCGTCGGCAATAAGGTTTCCTACAAATTCGTCAGCGGCTGAAATTGTTGCAACCCTTGCAATATCCTTTGTACCGTCAACCTGTTTTGAGTTCTTTTTAAGAGTTTCTACTGCTGTGTCAACAGCCTTGCTGATACCCTTTTTAAGTACCATTGGGTTAGCACCGGCTGTAACGTTCTTCATACCCTCACGGATAAGAGCCTGTGCAAGAAGTGTAGCTGTTGTTGTACCGTCACCGGCAACGTCGTTTGTCTTTACGGAAACTTCCTTGACAAGCTGTGCACCCATATTTTCAAACGGGTCGTCAAGTTCAACTTCCTTTGCGATTGTTACACCGTCGTTTGTGATAAGCGGAGCACCGAACTTCTTGTCAAGAACAACGTTTCTGCCCTTTGGTCCAAGTGTAATCTTTACTGTATCTGCAAGCTGGTCAATACCGCTCATAAGAGCTTTTCTTGCGTCTTCACCGTATGCAATCTGCTTTGCCATAATAAATTACCTCCAAAATATAATTCAAAACTTTATATATTATTCAACTATTGCAAGAATATCTTCCTGACGAACGATATTGTATTCTTCATCGTCAAGTTTAACTTCTGTTCCTGAGTATTTGCTTGTGATAACCTTGTCGCCGACATTAACATACATCTTTACTTCTTTGCCGTCAACAACTCCGCCAGGACCTACTGCAACAACTGTTGCGAACTGTGGCTTTTCCTGTGATGACGCTGTAAGAACGATACCGCCCTTTGTTGTTTCTTCTGCCTTTTCTGTTTTAACAACTACTCTGTCCAGTAATGGTTTAATAGTCATAATAGATTGCCTCCTTCAAGCAATATATAAATTTCTTTTTATTTAGCACTCTCTATCCCTGAGTGCTAAATATATTTTATACTGCTTTTCCTGAAAAATCAAGAGCTATTTTACAGTTTAATAAATTATTTACATTTATTCCAAAATTATATAATATTTAAACCCTGTTTTATGTCATAATACAGCCTGATTTTTAACAATAGATAAAAAATTATACTTGCCTTTGTGCAATTTTTCAGCAAAATTTCCGATTTTCTCTCAAAAAGCACCCGAACCGTAAGACTGCTAATTACAATTTTTATCAAAAATATTCCTTTACAATCAAATATATATCTTTATTGATTTGATTTTGCATAAATGCTATTATAATGTCAAACGAAAAGGGAGTTTTTACAATGCAAAATTACAAAACATCATTATCCGGACATATATACCGTATTTTAAATATAGTTTTTCTGTGCTTTATTGCGAACAGTTATTTTTTTCTTGACTGTCTTGGTATGCCGTTACTGCATATTCTGTGCGTTGCTGTTTTTATACTTATAAATATATTTCCGTCTGTTGCAAAAAGAGGATATAATTCATTACGTCTGCGTATGTGCTGTCACGGAAGTGAACTTTTGATTTATTTTGTTTCAGCACTGACATTTTCAGCGGCATTAAACATATATACAGTGTTTATTTTAATGCCTGAACACTGGCTTAAATGGACGCTGAATTTAGTGATATGTGTAATATATGAAAGCGTTATTTTCTGGAACGGAATTATATCCGTATATCTTACATCTGTTCAACTCGGAATAAAAATAAGAATAGTCGGACTTTTATGCGGTTGGATACCGATTGTAAATTTATTCGTTCTTGGAAAAATTATAAAAATCACTTCAAAGGAAGTAAACTTTGAAATCGGAAAGGCAAATCTCAACAAAAGCCGCTCATCAGAACGCATTTGTGCAACAAAATATCCTGTATTGCTTGTACACGGAGTATTTTTCAGGGATTCAAAATACTTTAACTACTGGGGACGAATACCAAAAGAACTTGAATTAAACGGTGCAAAAATATATTACGGAAATCATCAGTCAGCATCATCAGTTGAGGACAGTGCGGCGGAATTGTCGGCAAAAATTCAGGAAATTATCAGGACAACAGGCTGTGAAAAAGTAAATATCATAGCACACTCAAAAGGCGGACTTGACTGCCGCTATGCGATAAGCAAGCTGAAAATGGACAAATATATTGCGTCACTTACAACAATAAACACTCCACACCGTGGCTGTGGGTTTGCTGATTATCTTCTTAACAAGGTTTCCCCCGACATAAAAAATTCCGTTGCCAATAAATACAACAACACGCTGAAACATTTTGGTGACAAAAATCCCGATTTTCTCGCCGCTGTGTCCTGTCTTACGCAAGAATACTGCAATAAATTCAATGAAGAAATAAAAGACTCGCCGTCAGTATATTATGCAAGCGTGGGTTCAAAACTCAACCGCTGTTCAAGCGGAAAATTTCCGCTGAATTTCTCATATTTAGTGGTAAAAAATTTTGACGGTAACAATGACGGACTTGTTTCCGAAAAATCATTCCGCTGGGGCAGTGATTATCAGTTTATTACCGTAACAGGCAAGCGTGGAATTTCTCACGGTGATATGATTGACCTTAACCGTGAGAATATATATGAATTTGATGTTCGTGAATTTTATGTTCAGCTTGTATCAAAGCTAAAAGAAATGGGTTTCTGATACATAATATTGATAAAGGTCTGATGTACAAAAATACACCAGACCTTTTTAGGTTTACTTTTTGTTTTTAGTTTTGCATTTGTCAAATTCAGGATTGAACGCATAAAAGTTTTTACTGTCGAGTTTGTCGGTAACTATGCGAAGTGCCTCTCCGAATCTCTGATAATGCACAATCTCACGGGCTCTCAGAAATCTTATCGGGTCAATTACATCAGGGTCATCACAAAATCTCAGGATATTGTCATAAGTGCTTCTTGCCTTTTGTTCAGCCGCCATATCCTCGTGAATGTCCGTTATAATATCGCCCTTAACTTGCAGTACAGCGGCAGAAAAAGGCACTCCCGCTGATGAACAGGGATAAACACCTGTTGTATGGTCAACAAAATATGAATCAAAGCCGGCATCTTTTATTTCGTCCATAGATAAATTCCGTGTAAGCTGATAAACTATTGTACCCACCATTTCAAGATGTCCGAGTTCTTCCGTACCATTAAGATGTAAGTAATTTATCAATTTCAGAACAGCATATTTATTGCCATAGAAATTGTCAGAACATATACGCCTATTCCTAAAAGTATCATAACAAGAACCGAAATTATAAGCATCATAATAATTCTGTATTTTTCAGGCTTATGAGTTACCTTGAAAACTATAAACACTATAATTGCCGCTATAAGAAGTACAGCCGCTATTGCCGCCGCAATTAAAAATCCTGTACCGCCGGGAATATCCATTTTTTCATTCCTCCTGTTTTATGTCATAGACGTTTTGTTCAACGTATGACATCATTCTGTTATTTAAAAAACAATATGTAACTATCGGGACAAATCCGACAAAAATATACCAACGCATATAAACACACAAAAAAATTAAAATCAGCATAAGAACAACACTCATCACAATAAGAAATATATGTTCTTTGAGCCATTTTTTCTTCCAGTATTTATATTTTTCTTCGAGTGAAAAAACATCAGACTTTGCAATATCGGTAATTATTTCATCTGCTTTTTTGCGGTATTCGCTTTCATCAATTCTTTCACCGCAAAGAATTTCGTTTATGCTTACGGAAAATTCCTTGCTTAACATTTCAAGCATTTCAATGCTCGGAAGATAATTTCCGTTTTCCCAACGTGATATGGTCTTGTTGGTAACTCCGATTTTTTCGCCTAACTGTTCCTGAGTAAGATGTTTTTCACGCCTTAATTCTGATATGAATTTGCCGACCTTTACTGTATCCATTGTAACAACTCCCACACTATATAATATGGATAATTATATAACAATAAGGAAAAAATGTCTTTACCATAAACAGCGAAAAGATTGGACATCAGGTTTTAAGCCGTCTTGCACTGACCTGACGCATTACAAAGCCGGCAAGCGAAAATAAAATCAATGCTCCAAGATTTACAATTACTATGCTTGCACCTGTCGGCGTTGAATACATATACGAAATTACTATGCCGACAAAGAAACATACAACAGACACTATTGCCGATGTAATCATTACGGTTTTGAAACGTTTGCATACACGCATTGATGTTATTGCCGGAAAAATTATAAGACTGGATATGAGAAGTGAACCCATCATTTTCATTCCGACTACTATCGTAAGTGCAGTAAGCAGTGCAATAATCATATTGTAAACTCCGGCTTTTGTGCCTGTTGCCTTTGCAAAATTTTCATCAAAAGTTACGGCAAAAATTTTATTATAAAATATCACGAACAGGCAAAGCACTATAACCGAAAGAATTATACACAGCCATACATCTTCCGCTGACATTGAAAGAATACTGCCGAAAAGATAGCTGTTAATATCCGTATTAAGTCCTGTTGACATTGACGCAACCATTATACCTGTTGCCAAAGCTGCGGTTGATATTATCGCTATTGCGGCATCTCCTTTTATTTTGCTGTTTTCGCTTATTCTTAAAAGAAGAAATGCGGCGACAACAACTATCGGTATTGCAAATTCAAGCGGTGCAACATTCGCCGCCGTTGCAATAGCCAAAGCACCAAAACCGACGTGCGACAATCCGTCCCCTATCATTGAATAGCGTTTCAGCACAAGGCTTACTCCCAGAAGTGCCGCACACAGTGACACAAGAAGTCCGCCGACTATTGCACGGACAAGAAACTGATATGAAAACATTTCAATTATTGCATTAAACACTGTACATTCTCCTAAAAATAAAGCTGACGAATTATTTTTTGCTTTCGTCAAAAAAATACTTTCCGACAGGGCTGTTAATATAATCCTCTGTTGTTCCGAAAAAACTTTCCTTATGATTAAGGTGCAGTATATGAGTGGCATATTTCACAGATGAAACAATATCGTGTGATACCATTATGATTGTGATTTTTTCTTGTTTGTTGAGTTCGTCAATAAGGCGGTACATTTCCTCAGTCACAATCGGGTCAAGTCCTGTTACAGGTTCATCAAGAAGTAAAAGTTTTTTGCTTGCACATAATGCTCTTGCAAGAAGAACACGCTGTTGTTGTCCTCCCGAAAGTTCACGGTAACTGCGTTTCTGTAAATGCTCAATTCCAAGACGTTTTATGTTTTCTTCGGCAATTTTTTTATCGTTTTTCGTATAAAACGGACGTATTCCACGACTGTTGAGCCTGCCCGAAAGAACAACCTCAAACACGCTTGCCGGAAAATCCTTTTGTGCCGGTGTCTGTTGTGGAAGATAGCCTATTTCATTTGATTTGAGTTCAGAACCTCTTTTAATTTCTCCGCTTGACGAATTTTTCAGACCTAAAAGACCTTTTATAAGCGTACTTTTGCCCGAACCGTTTTCACCGACAATACAGAGATAATCTCCGCTGTTCACGCTGAAACTCAAATCCTTTATTACGCTTGTGTTTTCGTATGAAAACGAAACGTTATTACAGCTTATAAGCTCCATTCAGGATAAAGCCTCCTTAATATTTTCGGCATTCTGATTCATAAGGTCGATATAAGTTATTCCGCTGTCAAACTGCTCCTGTGTTACATTGTGACAGGAATTAAAAGTCAGTTTTTTTGCACCTGTATCTTCGCATATTGTGTCGGCAACCTTGCCGTTTGAAAACTCTATTGTGAAAACAACAGGGATTTTTTCTGCTTTTACTTTATCAATAAGGAATGATACCGTTGCGGCACTCGGTTCCGTTTCAGAGGAACAACCCGGAAAAGCCGCATAATATTTCAGACCGTATTCATCAGCAAAATATCTCATAGGAAATCTGTCGCCGAAAATTATTGTTTTTCTCTTTGAATTATCCACTATATTCTGAAATTTATTATCAAGAAGTGAAAGTTTTTGGCTGTACTCTGTTGTGTTTTTTTCGTAGGTTTTTTCGTTGTCCTTATCAAGTTCGATGAGTGCTGACGAAATTTTCTTTGAAATGATAATTGCATTTTTCGGTGAAGTCCATACGTGTTCGTCATATTCTATTTTATGACTGTCGTCATCTTCATCTTTATCTTCCATACCCTCAACAATTTCTTCCTGTACTTTATCAACGCAATCCATAAGTGAAATTATTTTTTTCGGCTTTGAGTCGTTGGATTCAAGAATATCCTTAACCCACTCGTCAGACTCACCGCCTACATATATAAACAAATCGCAATTCTGAATTTTTATAATATCCTGTGGAGTCGGGTCATAATTATGGCTTTCAGTGCCGGGTTTTAACAGCATTGTCAGACTGACATTATCTCCCCCGACCTGTCGTGCGAAATCATACGGCGGAAAAATTGTAGTTACAACGCTGATTTTTCCGTCACTGTCAGAACTGCCGCTCTGAATTTTTGATGATGAATTTTCGTTATTGCCGCAAGCACAAAGCGTTGCAACAAGTATTAAAGATGTAATAATTACAGCTAAAAATTTTTTCATAGTTTTCTCCCAGATTAAATATCACTTAGTGTTTTCTTTTGCCGAACATTCTTTACAAATACCGTAGAACACTGTACGGAACGGATTTATCCTGAAAGCGTGGTCATCATATATATGCTCGTAGAGTTCGTCAAGATGACTACATTCAAGGTGAATAAGACAACCGCACTTTTCGCATTTCAAGTGGAAATGTTCACGGCAACGGCTGTTCTCCTGAACATACTGAAAACAGGCACCTGTTGAACCGTCAACGGTATATTTGCGAACTAAACCCTGTTCAAGAAGTTTTTCAAGATGACGGTAAATTGTTGTGACACCGACGTGATTGCCGTTTGATGAAAGATAATCGGCTATCTGACACACTGTAACGTGGCTGTCACTGTTGTCAACAAGATATTTGAGTATTGCCTCACGCTGTTTTGTTTTATAACCGCTCTGACTGTTCATTTTTATGATTTCACATCTCCGTTAAGCACACAAATTTGAAAAGCATTTTCATTTTATCACCGCATTATACAAATGTCAATAGAATTTGAAAATCATTTTCAGAATTGAATATGTAATATTTAACTTGCAAAATTATGCTTAATATATTACAATAAGTAATGTTTGCAACAAATATTTTAAGATTGAGGTAAGTATAAAAATTGGATATACAAAAAGATATTTTATCTGTCAGACAAAATCTTACTCCGTTTAATATTGACGAAATTATCGGAATTGCAAAACGTGACAAAAACAAAAAGCGTTCATTTCTGCTTGTGAATAAATTGCAGTCAAAGCATTATCCGTCTGAACCTGAAAAAACCGACACGCTTTTTTCACTGCTTGCAAAAACGGTTCAAATCAGATTTGCTGACAAAAATAATGTACTTGTTATCGGTTTTTCGGAAACCGCCGTTGCAATCGGTGCATATATTGCGTCTGTTTTCAAAAATTCATACTATATTCAGACGACAAGAGAAATAATTCAAAACAAAAATTTTCTGACATTTGACGAGGTTCACAGTCACGCTGTCACTCACAGGCTTTATACGGATAATTTACAGGAGGTTATTGAAAACTGTGATTTAATCGTAATTGCTGATGATGAATTTACAACGGGCAACACTGCATTGAACCTTATAAACACATTAAAATCAAATTTCAGAATAAAACAGTCGTGCAAAATTTGTATGACATCAATTTTCAACTGTGTTAAAGATGAAGATTTAATCAGAATAAACGAAAATAATGTTGAAATTATTTCTCTTGTTACGGCACAGTTTAATTCTGAAAATCTGTCATTTCCGTATGAATTTTCACAGGATAATGTTTTATGCAAAGAAAACAAGAACATTATTTTCAGAGAAATCAGTGGAAAAACTGTTCCCTATACGGCAATCAATACTGAAAAATATATTGAAAACTGCAACAAATTCATTTTTGAGATAATGCGGATATTAACACCGATAAATCCGTCGGAAAATGTTCTTGTTGTCGGCACTGAGGAATTTTCGTTTTGTGCATTAAAACTCGGAAAAATGCTTAAACAAACAATAAATAATGTCAGCGTTCAGTGTACAACTCAAAGTCCGATACTGCCGTCAGATAATAAAAACTACATAATAAACAATCGCACACGTTTTGAAAGTCTTTATAATTCTGAACGCACAACATATCTTTATCAGTTAAAGAATTATGACACGGCGGTTATACTTACGGACAGCGAAAATCCGTCCGAAAATTCCGTAAAACAGCTTACAAACGGAATTGACGCTGAAAAGATATTTTTTATAAAGTGGAGGAATTGAAAATGCAGTCGTCATATAATGAAAGTGATGTTATTGTTCTTCTGAAAGATATTTCGGGCAGAATTTCTCCGTTGTCAGCAAAAGAGCGTGAAAAACTCATTCAGAGCGGAACACATTACAGCGAGCTTTTGCCACAGGAATATGAACCGTCACAAAAATATATAAATCTCTATGAATATGCACTGAAAAATTTCAGTCCGACTACGGCACTTGCTGTTCAGAATGTCGCCGAAAGAATTTACAGACTTCACGGCAAAAATATAGTTCTTGTATCTCTTGCAAGAGCCGGAATACCTGTCGGTGTGCTTGTAAAGCATTATCTCGTTCACAAATACAGAATTTATGTCCCACACTATGCAATTTCGATTATTCGTGGAAAAGGCATTGACCACAATGCAATGAAATATATTCTTGAACGGCACAAGGCAAAGGACATTTGCTTTGTTGACGGCTGGGTTGGAAAAGGTGCTATTCAGAATGTTTTGCGTGAAGAAATAAATACATATTATCCCGATATTGATTCAACCGTTGCGGTGCTGTCAGACCCGGCACATATTACCACATTGTGCGGAACAAATGAAGATTTTCTGATTGCAAGTTCTTGTCTGAATTGTATTGTTTCGGGACTTCTCAGCAGAACCGTTCTTCGTGACGACCTTATCGGAAAAGATGATTTTCACGGTGCGGTATTTTACAGGGAATTTTTGCCACGTGACCGCTCGTATGAATTTATAAATGCCGTTGAAAGCTGTATGAAATATGATGATATAAAATTTTGTGAACCTGTAATTGACTATGGCGGTGTAAAGGAAACGCAAAAAATAGCAAAGGAATTTTCCGTAAGCGATATAAACCGTGTAAAATCAAGCATTGGCGAGGCAACTCGTGTGCTTATGCGTCGTGTGCCTGATTTAATTCTTGTACGTAATAAAAACGATAAATTTGTATCACATTTACTTGAACTTGCCGACGAAAAAGCTGTTGAGGTACAGGAATATCCGCTGAAATATTACAGGGCTTGCGGAATAATAAAAGACCTTGCCGACGCTTAACGGAGGAAATATGATATTTTTTACGGATATTGACAACACGCTTATTTTTTCAAAAAAACGCTCTCCCGAAAACAGCATTTGCGTTGAATATAAAGACGGTCAGCCACTCAGCTTTATGACGGAAAAGTCAATAGAATTATACAATGAATTATGCGAAAAAATCACTGTTATTCCCGTAACAACAAGAAGTACGGAACAGTTTATGCGGATTGAATATATAAAAAATTCACATTATGCGATAGTTTCAAACGGTGCAAAACTGTTTGTAAACGGAGTCGAGGACAAGGAATGGACAAACTATTATAATTCCTGTGTTGAAAACTGTATTCCTGTTTTTGAAAAGTGCAGAAACACGCTTAAAAAAACTTTTCCGCTGTGTAATGTGCGTATGGCTGATAATATTTTTTTGTACAGTCGTTTTGATGATAACAGCCACACGGCATTTGAAATTTTATCCGATTTATGCAAAAACGACAATGTAAACATCAGCGAAAGTCACGGAAAAATATATGTCATTCCGTCAGAAATAGGCAAAGGCAACGCAATAAAACGTTTCATTGAAAAATATAGTTTCACCGACAAAACCATAAGTGCCGGCGACAGCCTTATGGATTTAGATATGCTTTTGTCAACCGATTATTCTATTGCAGTTTATGGCGAACTCAGCGAAAAGCTGAAAAACCATAAAAACACAACCGTTATAAATTCTCCTGTTGTCAGTGATAAAATTCTTGAAAAAGTGATGAATTTTTCGCTTTAATATCAAAACACCGCCAGCCTAAAATGCTGACGGTGTTTCTTTTTATGAAATTACAGATTTTTGTAAATTTCCGAATACTGTTTTATTGCCTGTACAACCTGTTCATAGCTGTATTTTGAGGTGTCAAAGCATAAGTCATAGTTACGGACATTATCCCAGTCCTGACCTGTATAGTATTTGTAATATTCCATACGGTGTTTGTCTATCTGACTTATTGTTTTATCAGCCTCTGTTGCAGTTACCGAGAATTTTTCAACAACCGTATTTATGCAGTCCTGATATGGTGCCCATACAAAGACTTTCAAAACCTTGTGACCGCTGTCTTTAAGTACAAAATCAGCACATCTGCCGACAATAATACAGTCGCCTTTATCGGCAAGGTCTTTTATGATTTTTGCCTGATAGTTGAAAATATTCTGCTTTGAAACGAATTTGCTGTTTTCGGGCGGAATTAAATCTCCCTCATATTTTGACGAGCGGTCAAAAATTCCTCTTTTTACCGTTTCGTCATTCTGAGAAAACAGACGGACATTTATGCCGCTTTCGTCAGACGCAAGATAGATAAGTTCCCTGTCATAGAACGGAATGTTCATTTCCTGTGAAAGCATTTTTCCGATTGTGCGTCCGCCGCTTCCGTATCCTCTTGCAATAGTAATAATTGTGTTTGACATACCAAGACCCCCTTTGAAAATTGAAAATTTAAAGTTGAAAATGGAAAATTACAATTTGAAATTTTCCGTTTTTAATTTTTATGATTGCTGACATATAGATTATTCGCTGAGGTATGCTTTCTTTACGGAATCGTTATTCATAAGTTCTTTTGCGTCGCCCGAAAGTGAAATTTTGCCTGTTTCAAGAACGTAGGCTTTGTTTGCAATAGAAAGTGCTTTTTTTGCGTTCTGTTCAACAAGGAGAACAGTTGTACCGCTTTTGTTTATTTCCTTTATTATATCAAAAATTTCGTTTACAAGCAAGGGTGAAAGTCCCATTGACGGCTCGTCCATCAAAATTATTTTCGGCTTGCTCATCAATGCTCTGCCCATTGCGAGCATTTGCTGTTCACCGCCCGAAAGCGTACCGGCAATCTGTTTTTTACGTTCTTCAAGACGTGGGAATTTTTTATAAACATTCTGTATGTTTTCTTCAATTTCGTCCTTGTCTTTTCTTGTATAAGCACCAAGACGAATATTGTCATATACGGTAAGTTCCGAAAAAATTCTTCTTCCCTCAGGAACGTGTGCCATACCCATTGAAACTATTTTGTGTGCCGGAACTTTTGTAATGTCTTTTCCGTCATACATAATTTTTCCGCTGCGTGGACGGAGAAGTCCCGTTATTGTGTGGAGAGTTGTGGTTTTGCCGGCTCCGTTTGCACCGATAAGTGCGACAATTTCGCCCTCGTTTACTTCAAAGGATACGCCTTTGAGTGCGTTAATAACACCGTAATATACTTCTATATTTTCTATGCTTAAAAGTGCTGACATCTTTTTTCCTCCTTAATCTCCGAGATATGCCTTGATAACCTCAGGATTATTAAGAACATCTTTTGTTACGCCCTTTGCAAGTTCAGTACCGAAATTAAGCACTGTTACCTGTTCACAAATTCCGCTGACAAGGTGCATATCGTGTTCTATGAGCAGTACCGTCATATCAAATTTATCACGGACAAATCTTATTGTGTCCATAAGCTCCTGAGTTTCACTCGGGTTCATTCCGGCTGCCGGTTCATCAAGAAGGAGAAGTTTCGGATTTGTTGCCAACGCTCTCGCAATTTCAAGTTTTCTCTGTTTGCCGTAAGGAAGATTATCCGCAAGAGTATTCGCCTCTTTTTCAAGTTCAAACACCGAAAGAAGTTCCATAGCCTTTTCGTTCATTTCTTTTTCGGCTTTATAGTAGCGTGGAAGTCTGAAAATTGCCTCAAATGCCGAATATTTGTTGATGTTGTGCATACCCGACTTTACGTTGTCAAGAACGGACAGTTTTTTGAAAAGACGGATATTCTGAAATGTTCTTGCTATACCAGCCTGATTTATTTCCGCCGGTTTTTTGCCGTTGAGTGTTTCACCATCAAGACTGAAAGTGCCAAATGTGGGCTTATAAACTCCTGTCAGCATATTGAAAACAGTTGTTTTTCCGGCACCGTTTGGCCCGATAAGACCGTAAAGCATACCTTTTTCAAGTGTAAGATTAAGTCCGTCAACGGCACGAAGTCCGCCAAATGATATACTGAGATTTTTAACTTCAAGAAGTGCCATTATCCCTCTGCCCCTTTCTGAACATTATTTTTCTTTCTGTTCCTGAATTTTGCAATAAGGACTTTTGGTGCAATCATTGAGAGCTTTGCCTTGATTGTAGGATTGTTGTTTACTATCATCATTACGATAAGAACAACAGCGTAAATCAACATTCTGTATTCGCTGAATCCACGGAGCATTTCAGGAAGTGCAGTAAGAATAATTGCGGCAATGACTGAACCCCTCATACTGCCTATTCCGCCGAGTACAACAATTACAAGAATTGTTATAGACATATTGTAGCCAAAGTTATTTGTGTTTGCGGTAAGTCCCGAAAGGTTGTGAGAATAAAGTGTTCCGGCAAGTCCGGCAAAAAATGCCGATATTGCAAAGACAAAAAGTTTGTGTTTTGTTACGTTTATGCCGATTGATTCTGCTGCTATACGGTTATCTCTTATTGACATAATTGCACGACCTGTGCGTGAGTCGATAATATTAAGGCATACAATAAGAGTTATCATTACAAGCACAAAGCCGACTATGACATTTGAACTTTTTGGTATTCCGGTAATTCCCAATGCACCTTTGATTATTACCTTGCCGTCCTCAGCAAGATTCAATGCGTCGGTGCTTGTGGTTGAGAAATGCACTCCGTTGCCGTCAATTCCTACATAAAGTGCGGTAACGACATTCTTTATGATTTCACCGAAAGCAAGAGTTACTATTGCAAGATAGTCGCCTTTGAGTCTTAATACAGGAATACCGATAAGTATTCCGAATATTGCCGCCGTAAGTCCTCCGACAAGGAACGCAAGCGGAAAACGAATCCATACATCAGTTATTATATCCTGAGTTGCAATGGTGAAAAATGCACTCGCATAAGCACCTACACACATAAATCCGCCGTGACCAAGACTGAGTTCACCGAGAATACCGACAACAAGATTAAGCGAAAGTGCGGCAATAACATAATAGCATATAGGAACGAGAAGTCCGCTAAAAAGGTTTGACATATTGCCCGTACCGTCAAGAATTTCAACTATGATGAAAAGTGCCACAACCATTCCACAGGTTATAAGTTTACTCCTGAAAGCTGGAGAAATTGATTTTCTCGGTTTTAAGGCATTTTCGGGGGCATTATTGTTTTGTACTGTATTTCCCATATTTTTTCACCTCATACTTTCTCGCTTATTTTCTTGCCCATAAGACCTGTCGGCTTGATGGTAAGAATAATAATAAGCACTGCAAATACTATTGCGTCAGACAACTGAGATGAAATATAGGCTCTGCTGAGGCTTTCAAACACACCTAAAAGTATGCCGCCGACCATTGCACCCGGAATTGAACCGATACCGCCGAATACTGCGGCAACAAATGCCTTAATACCGGGCATTGCACCTGTATATGCGGTGAGTGACGGATAAGCCGAACACATAAGTATTCCGGCAACAGCCGCAAGAGCCGAACCGATAGCAAATGTCAGTGAAATAGTGGCATTTACGTTAATGCCCATAAGCTGTGCTGCTCCTCTGTCCTCAGATACAGCACGCATTGCGTGACCCGGTTTTGTTTTGTTTACAAAAAATACAAGCCCTACCATTATAATAACCGAAACGATAATTGTTACGATTGTTTCACCCGTAATAACAAGCTGGTCATCAAACAGGCTGATTTTTGGTATTGTTACAACGGAAGTAAAAGTCTTTGTGCCTGAACCGAAAATAAGAAGTGCAAGATTCTGAAGTAAATAGCTTACACCGATTGCTGTGATAAGAACGGCAAGCGGTGACGCTGACCTGAGCGGCTTATAGGCTACTTTTTCCACAATTACTCCGAGTATTGTACAGCCGACTATTGCACCGAGTATTCCCCATATTGAATCAAGACCGAGCGTTGTACAGAGTGTGAACACTATAAAACCGCCGACCATTATAATATCGCCGTGTGCAAAGTTAAGCATTTTGGCTATACCGTAAACCATAGTATAGCCGAGTGCTATAAGTGCATAAATACTTCCAAGACTGAGTCCGGAAATTAAATATGATAAAAATTCCATTATTATTTACTCCCCTGTTACAGAATGTTTCAAACATCAATAAGCGGTATCGCATTTTTGTTATCCTGTTTTTGCGGGACAAAAACTGATAATTGTAAATAAATTTTGTTGACGCATTTTGTTCTTAAAATGAGAAAACAAAATTGATTTGCAGAATATTTTAAATATGCCGTGCGGAGTTACAGCGTCCCACACGGCATATAAAAAATCATTTTATTGATAATAAATTATTAGTCCATTGCAGTATAAGCACCGTTTACAATTTTAACAGCCTTAGGAGCCTTTGTAGGTTCGCCTTCTGCTGACCACGTAATACCTGTACCTGTCAGACCGTCAATCTTAATATCTGTCATAGCCTTTTTCATTGCGTCACAAATATCTGATGCTGACATATCAGCCTTGACTCCTGATTTTTCTGCTGCTGCTTTGATTGCATAAACACCGTCATAGGCGTCGGCTGCAAACTGGTTAAGTGTTTCATCGCCGAATTTCTCTTTGAATGATTTTACAAAGTTCTGTGTTTTTTCGTCCTTTGCGTCAGCTGAGAAAGGAGTAAGGAGCATTACGTTTTCTGCAAGTGATGTGTCAAAGTTCTTAACAGTAAGAAGTCCGTCAAGTCCGTCACAACCAAAATACTTGATTTCAAGACCTGCTGTCTTTGCCTGTTGAAGAATGAGTGACGCCTCCTGATAGTAGATAGGAAGGAACAGAAGTTCTGCACCTGATGATTTTACTTTCTGAATCTGTGTTGAGAAGTCTGTCTTGCTGTCGCCTGTGAATGATTCAGCGGCAACAACTTCAAGACCGAGTTCCTTTGCTTTCTTCTGGAAGTTATCGTAAATACCTGATGAATAAGAAATTGAGCTGTCATATATTACGGCAATTTTCTTTGCAAGATTTTTGTCTGCGATATATGTTGCTGATGCAGTACCTTGGTCAGGGTCAGAGAAACATACTCTGAATGCGTTGTCGCCGTCAATAGCCTCTACTGTTGTTGCTGACGGAGTGATAAGGAATATATTGTCATTCTTTGCCTCTGCCTCAACAGAAATACAAGGCTGTGAAGTAACTGTGCCGAGAAGTATCTGCATACCCTTGTCTTTAAGAGCATTGTAAGCATTTACAGCTTTTTCTGTATCGTTTACATCGTCCTCTGCATAGAGTTCAAGTTTTACACCATTAACGCCGCCTGCGTTGTTGATTTCGTCAATAGCAAGCTGTGCACCGTTTTTAACTGCGTTGCCATATACAGCAGCGTCACCTGTGAGAGGTCCTATAACACCGACTTTAAGTGTTGAGGCTGATGAACCTTTGTCATCAGACTTACTTGTTGTGCCTGATGATGAACCATTGTTTCCGCCACAAGCTGCCAGAAATGGCACTGACACTGCAAGCGAAAGTGCAAGAGCAAGAACTTTTTTGAAATGCTTTTTCATAATCTTTTCCTCCAAAATATTATTTTTGTCAATTTAATCATTTAATTGATTAAATAAACAAAATTTACTTATATATTATATATTAAATTGTTTTCATAGTCAAGAAGTAAATAAAATATAAAACAGGTAAAAGAAAATAAATCAGCAGAATTTAGTTTTGGAAAGGAGTCCAAAACAATGATAACATATTTTTTGTTTTTATGCGGTTGCAATGAATATATGATTTATTTATTGACACTTGTTATTTTATGTGATAGCATTATTATAGAATGAATATTTTATCTGTTCAGAGGAGGAACAAAAAATGGACAATAATAACGGTGATAACTTTAATAACAAAAACTACCAAAACGGCTCTTTTAACAATCCGAACACCACTCCGCCGAATTACTACAATCAGCCGAATGATTATAATCAGCAAAACTTCAATTATAATCAGCCGAATGATTTTAACCAGCAAAACTACAACTACAATCAGCCAAATAACTTCAATCCGAATTACGGTTATCCGAACAAACCCGATGACCCCGGACAGGGTATGGCGATTGCCTCTCTTGTGTGCGGTATTCTTGGCTGTATAACACCTTATGTAGGTTTTATTTTAGCCATACTCGGCATTGTATTTTCGGTTGTATCCGCAAACAAAAGTCAGCAGGTAGGTCTTAAAAGAAGCGGATTGGCAACAGCCGGTCTTGTATGTGGTATTATTTCCTGTGCATTAAGTCTGTTATCTCTTATTGCATGCTTTACTTGCGGTGGCTGTGCATTGTGCTATGGCGGTTCTGCTACATCTTATCCGTATTATTGATTGAGATTCAATATTTGTACATAGCTTTTCGGAAAATAAAAATCAAAGCACTTTCGGTTTTACTGAGCCGAAAGTGCTTTTTGTTATGCGATTAAGTTTTATTGTCCTGAACCTGACGTATCAGTGGTATTGCTTGTTGTATTTTCAGCATTATTAACTACACTGCCTCCTGTTCCGTAAGGTACAGGAGCATTACTGCCGTTTCCGCCCGGTGAATATACTGTCGGAGTTTTCATTGTCGGACTTACATCAACAGGGCCAAATGACGGGTCACTCGGCATCATTGCCTGTGCCGAATAATAAGTATCATATTTATAGTCGTATGAACCTACCGGGAGATATTCACGCTTTATTTCCTTGCCGTTCTTGAAATATACCTTTGCACCCTTTGCGGAAAAAGATGATGAACCTACTGAGTCAACCCAGCCGACAGGAACTACTTCATCAAAATCTTTAAAAGGTGAACCATACATTTCAACCATAAGCTCGTTACAGCCGTCACCGTTGTAGTCATATACGTATGTAGCAATATAAATTGAATATTTACCGGAATTTTTGAATTGCATATCAAGGTTACCATAGTCAACTGTTGCGTCAAGACCTCTTTCAGCATAAGATGACGGGTACTGGTGAGCGTGTCTTTCAACAACCTCCATATCGGCTTTTAATGCACATATATAAATCGTTGTTGATGCCTGACATATACCGCCACCGTACTGCTGTTCATATCTGCCGCCTACGATTGCGGTTGACGGAACATATCCGAGTAAACCGTTGGTAGTGTCGCCTGTCATTCCGTTAAACGAAAATACTTCGCCGGGTTTTACCTCAGTACCACTGGCAGTCTTTATTGCAAGCTCCATATTATGATTAGAAGCCCACACGTTATTTGCTGTTGTTGAGTGAGAGGCAATCAGCTTTGTATTAGCCTTAATTTCAGCAAGAGTTACTTTATATGGGGTTTCGGTTGTTTCAATCGAAAATGAACCTGTTTTTATATCTTTTGAGAGTATATCAGTAATTTTGCTTTCAAGAACATTCTGGTCAACAAGGTATCCGTTTGAACCGTCCGCATAAGTGAATTTTTCAACGGCTGTCGGGTCAAAACTTACAACGTGGGCGTCAACAGGTTCAACATTAAATTGTTTTGCCGTCTTTTTGACTGCCTTTTTGATTGAAGAATTATTGATTATTGATGTTATTTTGAAATCAGTTGAACCGTTATTGCTTATTGTCTGTACGGTAGGGGTGTCAAGTTCACCACGGCTGTAATGATATGCCTGAACAAGAACATCAGCAACATTAGTATCAAATGAAAAATCGTCCTGAGTCAGCGTAAGGCTCTTTCCGTCACAGGATATTGAAATATTTATATTGTCACGGATATTTGCGAGTGTGTCTTTCATCACTTCGTATGAGTCACTGAGTGATTTACCCGTAAGGTCAATACCCTCAACTGTAACACCTTTTCCGAAAAGAATATCTTTTGTATCTACTTCCTTGATTTCGGCTGATTCCTGTGGTATTGATGTAAGTGACGACTCACTTTTATTACTGCTTTCATCAGTTGCTGACGGAACTGTCAGGTGTGAACTTTCGGGTGTTTCTGCGGGAACAGTATCTTTGTTCATATTCAAAGCCAGTACCGTTCCGACTGCACCGACGCAAAGAACAACGGCCGCTGTAATTGCAACAGGAACAACAGGAAATTTCTTTTTTTGTCTTGGAGCAGCGTGTTTTGGAGTTTTTTTGTCAACGCTTGCAAAAACAACACCGTCATTGGCAACATTATTAGTATCAGGTTTTTTATCTGAGATACGGAATACCTGAGTTCTTTCGTCAGCCGTTTTACTTTCTGACGGGTTTGTGGTTTTGTTGTTTGATTTTGAACTTACAGACGCAAAAGTCACAGTATTATCATCTGTATTTTTTTCAGAAGATACTTTTGCGTTTCCTGCAAAGACAACTTCATTTTCTTTTTCCGTCTTAATGCTGTCTGAATGTGTCATATCATTTTTATTATTATCCATACACATTAACCTCCGCATATATATTAAACAATATAATGTATTATTTATAATAATACAACAAAACCATATAAAAAGTAAAGTAACATTTGCTTAATTAAGAGCAAAAAATATAACAAAGATGTTTCCTTTATATTTCTTATTTTGTTATATTTGTGAAACTCTTGCATTACAAGTATATTTTATACAGATTATTTTCCTTTTTATTGAAAATTTATTTAAAATCAAGTATAATATTCGCATAAAATAAAAATGGAAGGGTGGTTTTATGAGAGTTCTTATTCTCTCGGCAACAACCGGCGGCGGACATATGAGAGCCGCAAATGCTTTAAAGGAATATATTCTTTCACAGAGTCCTGACTCTGAGATTATGATTTCAGATACACTTCAATATGTAAGTCCTATTCTGAACAAGGCGGTAACGGAAGGCTATGTATATATGGCGACAAAAACTCCGAAAATGTACGGCACTGTTTACAGAGTGTCTGACAAGGACAATGCAATAAACAAAACCGTTAATATCGCCACAAATCAGCTAAGAAAAAGGCTTTTTCCGCTTGTTGATGATTTTAAACCCGATATTGTTATTGCAACACATTCTCTTGCAACCGAAATGGTAACCTCACTTAAAAATGCGGGAGAAATAAATATACCGATAATCAGCATTATAACTGACTTTGCTGTTCACAAAACATACATCAGTGACGGTGTTGACGCATTTATCCTTTCAAGTCGTGAAATGGTTGATCAAATGCTTGAAAGAGGCGTTGACCGTGTAAAACTCTACCCCTACGGAATACCTGTAAAGACTTCATTTTTAGAACCCATTGACCGTGAAAAAGCCTTTGAAAGCGAGGGGCTTGACCCGTCAATTCCTACAATTCTGATTATGGCAGGAAGTTTTGGTGTTACTGATGTACTCAAAATTTACCACAAAATCGTAAAGTCGCCGTGTGATTTTCAGATTATTGTAATAACAGGCAAAAATGAAAAGCTGTATGAAACATTTGACCGCTATCTCAGCAAAATTGCTATAAACAATACCCTTGTACAGCTTAAAGGCGAACAAAAAATAAAGTCAATATTTTATGCGTCAAAGCATATGAAACCGTCAAAACCGACAAAACTGCTTTATTACACTGATGAAGTCGAAAAGTATATGCACATGGCTGATATGATTGTCACAAAGCCGGGCGGTCTTACCGTAAGCGAGGCTATTGCGTCAGATTTGCCTATGGGTATATTTAAGGCTATTCCCGGTCAGGAAGAACAGAACGCTGATTTTCTTGTGCGTAACAATATGGCTGTTCGTATTGAAAAGGACAAAACCTGTACTCAGACAATAACACGTCTGCTGACAGATAAAAGCGAACTTGAAAATATTAAACAGTCAATAAAATCATTTTCAAAAGGCAATTCAGCCGAGAATATTTATCTCCTTATGCAAGAGCTTGTTGAAAAATACTCGAAAATGAACGAACAAAAAGAAAACAAATCATAAAACAATCCGCTGTTAAGGCTTTAAAAACTTTAATAGCGGATTTCTTTTGTATAAAATTATCTTATGCCGGTTCAAACTGGCTATTGTAGAGTTTTGCGTAGAAACCGTTTCTGGACATAAGTTCGTCGTGATTTCCCTGTTCGACAATGTCGCCGTCATTGAGAACAAGAATTGTATCAGCGTCTTTAATCGTACTAAGTCTGTGTGCTATGACAAAACTTGTTCTGTTCTTCATAAGATTGTCCATAGCTTTCTGAATAAGAATTTCGGTTCTTGTGTCAACCGAACTTGTCGCCTCGTCAAGAATGAGTATCTTCGGGTCGGCAAGAATTGCCCTTGCAATAGTGAGTAGCTGTTTCTGTCCCTGTGAAACATTAGTCACTTCTTCATTGAGAACCATATTGTATCCATCAGGAAGTGTTCGTACAAAGTGGTCAACCTGTGCCGCCTTTGCCGCCTGTAAAATTTCCTCGTCGGTTGCGTCAAGTTTTCCGTAGCGGATATTGTCCTTTATTGTTCCGCTGTAAAGCCACGTATCCTGTAATACCATTCCGAAAAGTGAACGCAGGTCTTTTCGTGAAAAGTCCTTTATGTCATAGCCGTCAACAAGAATTGCACCCTGTTGAACATCATAAAAACGCATTAACAGCTTTACAAGTGTTGTCTTGCCCGCACCAGTAGGGCCAACAATGGCAATTTTACTGCCGGCTTTAACATTACACGAAAAATCGTTGATAATGATTTTGTCGTCAGTATATCCGAACTTTACGTGTGCAAACTGTACACTGCCGTCAATGTGAACATTCAGTTCGGTGTCGGGATTTTCCGTTGTATTGATGGTAATGGGATTTGATGATTCGGGTACTTCCTCTTCCTCGTTAAGAAATTCAAATACTCTCTCTGCTGCTGCCGCTGTCTGCTGTAAAACATTTGTGATGTTCGCAACCTGTGTTATAGGCTGTGTGAACTGTCGTACATACTGAATAAATGCCTGTATGTCACCGAGTGCAAGCCCGTTGTTTACTGCAAGATAGCCGCCGAGAATACAAACCGCAACATATCCCAAATTTGATACAAAGTTCATTATCGGCATTGTAATTCCTGAGAAAAACTGTGATTTCCACGCTGACGAATACAATTTATCATTATATTGTGTGAATTGTTCTACGGAATTTTCTTCACCGTTAAATGCTTTCATTACGATATGACCGCCGTACATTTCTTCAATGTGACCGTTTACGTGTCCGAGATATTCCTGTTGCTGTTTAAAATGTTTCTGAGAGTGCTTGACAATTAAAAGTACAAGTATTAATGAAACAGGAACAATGCTGAGTGCTACAAGCGACATCTGCCAGCTTATCGAAAACATCATTACAAGTATTCCTATAAGCTGTGTAACGGAAGTAATAATCTGTGTGACGCTCTGATTAAGTGTCTGACTGAGTGTGTCAATATCGTTTGTAATTCTTGAAAGCACTTCGCCGTGACTTGTGCGGTCATAATATTTCAATGGAAGTCTGTTTATTTTCTGGGAAATATCACGTCTTAATCTGTATGTCAGTTTCATTGAAACACCCGTCATAATATATCCCTGAATAAACGAGAACAACGCACTGACAACATAAATTCCCACAAGCCATAAAAGAACCTGTCCTATTCCCTGAAAGTCTATTCCGTTTCCTGTGCCTGTAAAACTGCCCAAAAGTCCCTCGGAAAGCAGTGTTGTTGCGTTACCGAGTATTTTAGGGCCTATTATCATAAACACCGTTGAAAGTACGGCAAAAATCATTACAATAAGAATACTGAATTTATATCTGCCCATATATTTCAGAAATTGCCTGAATGTACCTTTAAAGTCCTTTGCTTTTTCGCCGGACATTTGTTTAGCCATAGGGCCGTGCGGTCTTTTCTTTGGTGTACCACTCATTTTATTTACAACTCCTTTCGCTTATTTTTTATACTTCAACGGCACTGTTCTGTGAAACAGCTATTTCCCTGTATGTCTGACAATTTTTCAAAAGCTCGTTGTGAGTACCCTTGCCAACAATTTTGCCGTTGTCAAGAACAATAATCCGTTCAGCGTGCATAATCGTGCTTATTCTCTGTGCAACGATAATTACGGTTGAATTGCCTGTGTATTTTTTAAGAGCCTTTCTTAGTGCTGCGTCAGTCTTGAAATCAAGTGCGGAAAAACTGTCATCAAATATATAAACAGGTGCTTTTTTTACCAATGCTCTCGCTATTGCAAGACGCTGTTTTTGTCCGCCCGATACATTTGTACCGCCCTGTGAAACAGGTGAATTGTATTTTTTCGGCTTTGACTCGATAAATTCTTCCGACTGTGCAATAACTGCCGCCTGTTTTATTTCGTCGTCTGTTGCGTCCTGTTTTCCGTAACGGAGGTTTGAGGCTATATCGCCCGAAAACAGTATTCCTTTCTGCGACACAAAACCGATATTTTCACGGAGGTCGTGCTGTTTTAAATCCCTTATATCCACACCGTCAAAAGTGATTTTGCCCTCTGTAACATCATAAAATCTCGGAATAAGATTTATAAGCGTTGATTTACCTGAACCAGTTGAACCGATAATTGCCGTTGTCTGTCCCGGTTCTGCCGTAAAGCTGATGTCTGAAATAACATTGCTTTCGGCATTATTATATTTGAATGATACATTGTCGAAAACAATTCTTCCCTCTGCGTTTTCGGGAACGCTTTCTGCATTTTCCTTGTCCTTGATTGTAAGTTCACATTCAAGAACATCTGCAACTCTGTCGGCTGAAACTGCCGCTCTCGGAATCATAATAAACATTACTGCAATCATAAGGAACGACATAATTATCATCATTGCATACTGAATAAATGCCATCATATCGCCTATCTGCATATTTGCCTGTTCAATCTGATGTGCTGATACCCACACAATAAGCAGTGATACGGCATTCATAACAAACATCATTGACGGCATAAGGAATGTCATAACACGGTTTACAAAAAGATTTACATTTGTAAGGTCTTTGTTTGCCTTGTCAAAGCGTTCTTCTTCATACTGTTCCGTGCCGAATGCCCTTATAACCATCATACCGCTGAGGCTCTCTCTTGTGACAAGATTAAGGCGGTCAACGAGTTTCTGAATAATCTGGAATTTCGGCATTGCAACCTTATACACAACAAAAAGAATTGTAAGCAGAACAACTATTGCAAGAACAATTACCCACGTCATTGAGGTTGTCGTCTGTGACGCAAGAATAATACCGCCTATTCCGACAATAGGTGCAAAGAATACCATACGCAAACCCATTGTAATAAGCATTTGAATTTGTGTTATATCGTTTGTTGTTCTTGTGATAAGCGAGGCTGTCGAGAATTTATCAAATTCATTATTTGAAAAGCTCTCAATCTTTTTGAACACATCAGCACGAAGATTTTTTGCAACACCGGCACCTATTCTTGACGCAACAAGACATACCATAACGGTACAAAAAACACCGAGAATTGTTATTACTATCATCTTCAAGCCGACAATAAGAATATATCTCGTCTGTATATCTGAAATGCTTATTCCGATTTCATTATAGAACATCTTTACAAATGCCGTACCTACCTGTGTTGTGATAGTTTTGTCTGTATTTTTTGCATTGTTTATATA